>NZ_BDLP01000142.1:0-10907 GCF_001950415.1 Roseomonas sp. TAS13 | reverse complement strand
GCCGACCCAGCGCCTGCGCATCGCCGGGCGCGGCCATGCCACGGCGCCGGTCGCCATCGCCACGCGGCGCCTCGCGCTGGGCGAGGTGGTGCGCGCCGGCGACGTGCAGGTGCAGCGCCTGCGCACCGACCGGCTCCGCCCCGGCCTCGCCGAGGATGCCTCGCTCGTGGTCGGCCAGCAGCTCCGCCGCCCGGTCATGGAGGGCGCGCCCTTCGCACTCCGCGATCTCGGCGCTCCCGTGCTGATCGAGAAGAACACGACCGTGACCATGGTGGTGGAACGCGGCGGACTGCTGCTGACCGCCCAGGGCCGGGCGCTGGAGGCCGCACCACGCGACGGGGTGGTGAACGTGATGAACCTGTCCTCGCGGCAGATCGTGGAGGCGCAGGCCATCGGGCCCGGCCGCGTCCGCGTCGGCCCGCCGGCCCGCTAGAGGAGAGCCCTGACATGCGGCGCGCCCTGCTGCTTCTCCTGCCGTTGGCGCTCGCCGCCTGCGGCTCCAGCGAGCGCCTGGCCCGGCTCGGCCGGGCGCCGGACCTGGCCGGCATCGTCGATCCGACACGCGATCCGGACTGGAAGCCGGTGACCATGCCGACGCCCGCCCCCACCGACACGCGCCAGCTCAGCGCCAACAGCCTCTGGCGCCCGGGCAGCCGGACTTTCCTTCGGGATTCCAAGGCGGCCTCGGTGGGCGACCTCGTGACGGTACTGGTTTCGATCTCCGACAAGGCCTCGCTGGCCAACGACACGGAGCGCAGCCGCGACAATTCGGAGGATATGGGCATTCCGCGCCTGCTGGGCCTCGATGCCTCCTACCTGCGCTTCTTCCCGAACGGCTTCGACCCGACCAAGATGGTTTCGGCCAGTTCCGCCAATTCCAGCGAGGGCAAGGGGACGGTGAAGCGCAACGAGGAGATCACGCTCCGCGTCGCCGCGACGGTCACGCAGGTCCTGCCCAACGGCAACATGGTGCTCACCGGGCGCCAGCAGGTGCGCGTGAACCACGAACTGCGCGACCTGACGCTGGCTGGCATCATCCGCCCGCAGGACATCGCCTCCGACAACACGGTGAAGCACGACCGGCTGGCGGAAGCACGCATCTCCTATGGTGGCCGCGGCACGCTCAGCGATGTGCAGAAGCCGCGCTATGGGCAGGAGCTGCTGGACTCCATCCTGCCTTTCTGAACGCGAAAAAGGGCAGCGCAGCCCAGGCCGCGCTGCCCCTACCTGAGGATGGTGGCCTCAGTGCTTGTCGGTAACCTCACGGGCCTTGTCCTTGATGCCGCCGGCGGCGTTCTGGACCTTGCCCTCGGCGCGGTCTGCCTTGCCCTCGGCTTCCATCTTCTTGTCGCCGACCACGGAACCGACATTCTCCTTGACGGCGCCCTTGGCCTGCTTCAGCGAACCTTCGATGCGGTCCTTGTCCATGTGACGGTCTCCTCTGTCGTGTACGGTCTGCATCAGGAACGTGGCGAACCATGGGCTGGTTGCAGCAGCCGGCCGACACCAGATCCAGGATCATGTGCGGACGCTATTACCTCGAAGCCAGCCCGGCGAAGCTGGAGAAGCAGTTCAGCCCGAAGAACCCGCTTCCCAATCACCCGGCCAACTACAACGTCGCCCCGACGCAGGAGAGCCTCGTGCTGCGCTTCAACCCTGCCACGGGGGAGCGCAGCCTGGACCCGCTGCGCTGGGGGCTGGTGCCGCGCTGGGCAAAGGATGCCAATGGCGCGGCGAAGCTGATGAATGCGCGCTCGGAGGGGATGGCGGAGAAGCCCTCCTTCCGCGACGCCTTCGCGAAGCGGCGCTGCCTCGTGCCGGCCGATGGCTTCTATGAATGGCGGCAGGAGGGGCCGGGGCCGAAGCAGCCCTATGCCATCGCGCTGCGTTCCGGCGAGACCATGGCCCTGGCCGGCCTCTGGGAGGGCTGGAAGCAGCCGGATGGAAGCTGGCTGCGCACCTATACGATCGTGACCACCGAGGCGACGGGCAAGATCACCGCCCTGCACCACCGCACCCCCGTCATCCTGCCGCCGGAGCACTGGGACGCCTGGTTGGGGGAGCGGGAGAGCGGAACGGAGGGGCTTCTCGGCCTGATGCAGGCACTGGATGCAGAGAAGCTGCGCGTCTGGCCAGTCAGCAAGCGGGTGAACAGGTTCAGCGAGAACGGCCCCTCGCTGCTCGCCCCCGTGAGTGACGCACAGCCGCCGGAAGGGCTGAACGACCCGCCCTGATCCCGGGGCGGGCCGTCCCGTTCAGGAGCCGCGATAGGTGCTGTAGCTCCAGGGCGAGCAGAGCAGCGGCACGTGGTAGTGCCCGCCCTCCGCCGTCAGCCCGACGCGGATCGCCACCCAGTCGAGATAGCCGGGGTCGTTCCCCTGGTCGGCGAAGTAGTCGCCCACGCCGAAGCGCAGCTCGTAGCGTCCCGGCAGGAAATCCTGTGGCGAGAGCAGCGGCGCGTCGGTGCGGCCATCGGCATTGGTCACCGTTTCGGCCAGCAGCGCCGGGGCCGGCGCGTCCACGCGCCAGAGCTGCACCGCCATGCCGGCGGCGGAGCGGCCGGCAGCGGTGTCGAGCACATGGGTGGTGAGGGCGGAGGGCTTCACTCCGCGGCCTCCAGTTCCTGCGGGATCTCGCTCACCAGTTCCTCCATGTCGAAGGAAAGTAGCGCATCCATGTGCATCTCCGCATCGTCCAGCCACAGGCTCCGGCAGATCCCGTCCACCAGCCGCGGCACGCCATACTTCATGCCGCTGATCGAGGCGCCGGACAGGCCCATGGAGGGCGTGGCGCCATAGCCCATGAAGTGGATGTGCCGCAGGAAGGGCGCCTCGCCCGGCATCCTCTCGCGGAAGGCGAAGCCCGGCGTCAGGTAGGGGCAGGCGGCGAGGTTCGGGAATTCCAGGCCCGCCGGCGGCGTATAGGCGTCGCGCCACAGCAGGATATGCGGCGCGATCGCCGCCAGTTCCGGCCGCAGGGCGAGGTTGAAGGCCGTGCCGGTGCCGACGATCACATGGTCCGCGCGGTGCTCGCCGCGCGGCGTCTCCAGCACCACTTCCTCGCCCTCCATGCGCGCCCCCTGCACCGGGCTGCCCATGTGCAGCGCGAAGCGTGGGTCATGCGCCACGCGGTCCCAGCTTTCCTGCGGCGGCGGCTGGTTGAGGTCGAAGATGTGACGCATCATCCGCCACTTCAGCGGGTCCGGCATGGCGTGGAACTGGCCGAGGAATCCCGCCTGCTCCATCCAGCGGAAGGGGTTGACGCGTGGCATCCGGCGGCGCCGCACCAGCATCGTGCCCTGCGCCGCCCCGGCCTCCAGCGCGGTGGCGAGGTTGTCGAAGGCGCTGGCCCCCGCCCCCACCACCAGGATGCGCCGGCCCTTCAGCGCCTCGAAATCGACATGGCCCGAGGTGTGCGACACGCGCTCCCCCGGCAGGCCGTCGAAGGGCGCCGGGATCGACCAGGCGCCGGTGCCGTCCATGCCTGTGGCCAGCACCATCTTGCGCGCCTTGACCACGCGCTCGCCCTCCGGCGTGCGGAAGCGCAGCAGGAGCAGGTCGGCCTCCGGATCGTGGCCGACGGAAAGCAGCTCGTGCTCGTGCCGGACCGGCAGGGCCAGCACCTGCGCGTACCAGTCGAGATAACGCTGCCAGTCCACGCGCCCGATCTTGTGCAGGTCCTCCCAGGCCTCCAGCCCGTCCCGCGCCTCGAAGAAGGCGCGCGGCGTCAGCGCGGCCACGCCCAGGTCGGGACCGCTGACATGCTTGGGCGTGCGCAGCGTGCGCATGCGCGCGAAGACCGTCCAGCAGCCCGTAGCGCCCGGCTCGGCCCGGTCGAAGACCGCGACGTTCCCGACCTTCTCACGCCGCAGGCCGAAGGCAGTGGCAAGGCCCGTCTGCCCGGCACCGATGATGGCCACGTCCAGCGCGCCGTCGGTGCGTTCGGGAACCCATGGGCGCTTGGGGTAGTCGAGAAGTTCCAGCTGCCGGCGGACCTCGGCCTCGAGCGCGGTCAGGGTATTGGCCATCACGGACATCGCATCTCCTTGCAACGCAGCATGACGAGCGGCGGGGCCGGCAGCAAGGGGCAAGCGTAACGATGCCGCACCGGAACCGTGGCCGGCCGCCCCCCCTGCCAAGGCTCAGCCGCGCGGTTAGCCGTACTGGGGCACGCGCTCCAGGCGTTCCAGCACCTCGGCGGCGGTCAGCGGTCCGTCGAAGTGGAAACCCTGCCCCTCCGTATAGCCGGCCTGCATGGCGAGCCTCACCAGCTCCTCGTTCTCCAGCCCCTCCACCGTGGTCGCCATGCCCAGGCGGCGCGCCAGGTCGGCCATGGTGCGCACGATGGCAAGGCAGTCCGGCCGCGTGGCCATGGCATGTACGAAGGAACGGTCGATCTTGATCTTCTCGAAGCGGAAGCGGCGCAGGTAGTCGAAGGAGGAATAGGCGATCCCGAAATCGTCGAGGGCGATGCCGATCCCCAGTTCGCGCAGCTCCGCCAGCGTGGCCAGCACCCCGGCATCGTCCTGCAGCAGCAGGGATTCCGTGACCTCCAGCTCCAGCCGCCGCGCCGGGAGGCCGGAGGCCGCCAGGGCCCGCGCCACGGCGATCAGCAGCCCCCCATCGGCGAACTGCCGCGGCGACAGGTTCACCGCCAGCCGGATTTCCTCCGGCCACTGCGTCGCATCGGTGCAGGCCTGCCGCAGCACCCAGTTACCGATGGGCACGATCAGCCCGCTCTGCTCGGCGACGGGAATGAAGCTCTGCGGCCCGATCAGGCCCAGCCGGGGATGCCGCCAGCGCAGCAGCGCCTCCAGCCCGGTGATCCGCCCGTCCGCCAGATGCACCTGCGGCTGGTAATGCACCTCGAACTGCCCCTCGTGCAGCGCCGCCACCAGATCGGATTGCAGCCGCTGCCGCTCCTCGGCCGCCTGCAACAGCCGTTCCTCGAAGAAGCGGCAGGTGTTCCGCCCCTCCCCCTTGGCCTCGTAGAGCGCGAGGTCGGCATGGCGCATCAGCATGACGGCGTCACCCCGCCCGGGCGCGAGGTCGGCGATGCCGATGCTCACCCCGGGCATGATCAGGCGCCCTTCCATCTCCAGCGGCCGGTTGACGACCCGGCCCAGCCGCATGGCCAGGTCCGACAGCGCTTCCCGCTTCAGCCCCAATGGCGGCAGTACGGCGAACTCGTCGCCACCGAGGCGCGCCACCATGTATTCCTCCGGGCCTTCCTCCGGCACGCTGCCGCGCAGCCGCCGGGCGATCTCCCGCAGCATGTCGTCGCCCGCGACATGGCCCAGCGTATCGTTGACATCCTTGAAGCAGTCGAGATCCAGCAGCAGCATCGGCACGCGGCGATGCGCCCCCCGCCCGCTGCCGCGCGCCGCGCCGCGCCGCGCCGGCGGCGCCAGCCGCTCCGCCAGCCGGTCCAGCAGCGCGCGCCGGTTCGGCAGGCCGGTCAGCGGATCCTCCAGCGCGATGCGCCGGATCTGGCGGTTCTGCTGGACCAGCAGCGCCGACAGCCCCACCCCGGCGGCGATCATCGCCAGCAGCACCGCGATAAAGGCGACATAGAGGCCCCGCAGCTCGGCCTGGTCCTCGCCGACGAGGTTGCTGCCCTCCATATGCGTGGCCGCGGCGAGGCGGATCATGGGCACGTTCAGCGCGCCCAGCAGGAGAAGCATCTCCCGGCTGCTCTCGTCCGAGGCCGGCTGGTCGAGCAGGGCCTGCACCCGGTCGATCGTCTCCTCCAGCCGGTCCAGCAGCCCGGCATTCTCCGGATTGCGCCGGATCAGCATCCGCACCTCGCCCTGCCGCAGCACGGAAAGCCGGTTGCGCAGGATGTCGAGGCGCAGCTGCACATCCGCGCGCTCCACCGGCATGTTCGGCATGGCATAGGCCGCGAGCTCGGTCTGCAGCCGCATGAACTCCACCGCGCCGAGCGTGGTCTCGAACATGCTGTTGTAGCGGGTGAGCGCCTCGAAGAGATTCTGCTGCCGGACGGTAAGCGACGCGATGAAACCCGCCGCGCCGGCCAGGCCGCCCATCAGCACGATCAGCGACACGCGCAGCCAGCGCTGGATGCCACCCTCGGCTCCCGGCAGGCGCCTGCGTCGTCCCACGGGTTTCACCTGCTCCGTCACGCGAGGATGGCATCCGGCGGGGCCGGGTCCGGAGATATCCCCTTCCGCGACGCTTTCCGTCAAGGCAAGATCAAAGGCACGGACGGCCGAGTCGCGGAAAGACCGTGCCGGATGCGCGCCTCCTCCAACGGGAATGCCTGCCGCCCCGCGCGGATGTCCCGCCCGGGCATTCGCCGGAGCCCGTTCCACCGGACGCACGGCGCCCTGCCCCGCCCTTGATCCCGCGGGCGGCCGCTCCCAAAACGGCGGGGCAACAGCCCATGCAGGAACAGGCGAGACGATGACCGACACGGCGCCCCCCAACCTGATCGCGGCGGTGGACCAGGACCGGCACTGGGACCGGCTGATGCGGATGGCGCGGATCGGCGCCATCCCCGGCGACGGCGTGAACCGCCCCTGCCTCTCGCCGCTGGACCGCGAGGCGCGGCGCCTGCTGATCGGCTGGGCCACGGATCTGGGCCTGACCGTCTCGGTCGATCCGATGGGCAACCTCTTTCTGCGGCACGAGGGCACGGACCCGGAGGCGGCGCCGGTGCTGACCGGCAGCCACATGGACAGCCAGCCCATGGGCGGCCGCTTCGACGGCATCTGGGGCGTGCTCGCCGGACTGGAGGCGGTGCAGGCGATCCGCGACAGCGGCGCCACCACGAGGCACCCGATCGAGATCGTGGCCTGGACCAACGAGGAAGGCGGCCGCTTCGCCCCCGGCTGCATGGGCTCCATGGCCTGGTCCGGCCATTCCCCGGCCGATACCTGGGACGCGGTCGCCGATTCCGAGGGCGTGACCTTTGCCCTGGCCCTGGCCGGGCAGCGCGAGGCCGAGGCCGACCTGCCGCAGCGCCCGCTCGGCCCCATCCGGCAGCCGGTCGCCTATCTGGAGGCGCATATCGAGCAGGGCCCGCTGCTGGAGGCCGGTGGCTACGACATCGGCGTGGTCACCGGCATCCAGGGCAGCCGCTGGTTCCTGGTCGAGCTGCGCGGCGAGGCCGCCCATGCCGGCACCGCGCCGCTCGCCCTGCGCAAGGACGCGGTGCAGGACATGGTGCGCGCCATCAACGCGCTGAACGCGCTGATGACCGATCCCGAGGACATCCTGCGCTTCACCGTCGCCCGCATCGAGGTCACGCCGAACACCTCGAACTCGGTGGCGGAGCTGGTGCGCTTCACTATCGACTTCCGGCACCCCGACAAGGACGTGCTGCTGATGAACGGCGACGCGATCGACAACACGATCCGCTCCGCCGTGAAGAACTGCGAGGTCACGGTCACCGAGCGCTTCCACGCCCTGCCGGTGGATTTCGACATCGGCGTGCTGGACACGGTGGAGGCCGCCGCCCAGGCCCAGGGGATGCGCGCGCTGCGCCTGCCCTCCGGCGCCTTCCACGACGCGCAGTTCATGGTGCCGGTCTGCCCCACGGGCATGATCTTCGTGCCCAGCCACAAGGGCATCAGCCACAACCCGGCGGAATATTCCTCGCCGGAACAGCTCGCCGCCGGCGTCCGCGTCCTGGCGGCCTCGCTGCTCTCGCTCGCCAGGGGCTGAGCGGGGCGCGCCACGAACCATGGGAGGCGGCGCCTCCCATGGGACAGGGCGGCACCAGAGGTTCAGACGCTGGCGAGCAGCCCGGCCAGGAGCTTCGCCCGCGGCACGAGGCTGTCCACCTCCAGATGCTCGCCCAGCGTATGGTGGCCCGCGCTGATCACCCCCAGCCCGTCCAGCGTCGGGATGCCCAGGGCGCCGGTGAAGTTTCCGTCCGAGCCGCCGCCGGCGCTGCCATGGCCGATCCCGGCGCCCAGCCGCTGCCCGATGTGCCGGGCCTTCTCATAGAGGCCGAGATCCGCCTCCGAGGGCTCCCAGACCGGACGGGTGACGCCGCGCCGCACCGCCAGCGCCACGTCGGGGGTGGAGGCGCGCAGGCCCAGCATCCGCTCCACCGCCGCATCCAGGTCCTGCTGCCGCCTGGCCATGGTCAGCGCCTCGGCATCGCAATGCGTGGCGACGCAGTTCACCCACTGCCCGCCATGCACGACGCCGACCGAGAAGGTGCAGGCCTCGGTCGTCATGGCCTCGATGGCCAGCACCTGCCGGCACATCTCGCGGATCGCGCTGCGCCCCTCCCCCGGCGAGGCACCGGCATGGCTGGGCCGGCCGGTGGTCCGCAGGCCGAAGCGCGCGATGGCGTAGCGGCCCGTCACCACGTCGCCCAGGACCGGGCTGCGCCCCGGGCGTCCCGGTTCCGGCACCAGCACCACGGCATGGCGCCGTGCTTCCGCCTCGATCAGGTCGCGGGTGGAGGGGCTGCCGATCTCCTCGTCCGGCGTCAGCAGCACCGTGACCGGGCGGGAGGCCGGGATGCCGGCGCGGACCATCTGCCGGATCGCCTCCAGCGCCAGGAAGGTGCCGCCCTTCATGTCGCCGATCCCCGGTCCGTAGCAGCGACCGCCATCGCGGCGGAAGGGCAGCGCCGCCAGCGTTCCCACCGGATGCACCGTGTCGAGATGCGCCAGCACCAGGATGCCCGGCTTCTCCCCGTCCGGATGCGGAAAGCGCGCCCGCACGCAGCCGCCCAGCATCACGCCGGTCGGCCCCGGGCGGCCGGGGATGCGCTCGATCCGTGCCCCGGCCAGGGCGAGGTCGCGGGTGGCGAGGTCCATCATCCGGTTGACGGCGGCGGCGTCGAAGGTCGGGCTCTCGCATTCCACCCAGGGCCGCAGACCCTCCAGGATGGCATCGGCCTCGAAAGGCAGGGTGAGGGCGGCGGCGAGCGGGTCGGAGGGAGTGTTCATGCCCCCATGCTTTCCCGCCCGGCCTGCCCCGGCAAGGCCATATCCGCGCCCTGCTCCCGCCGGATTGCTGCGCCGCACGGCTGGGATTCGCGCGATGCGGCGCGGCAGGCTAGCTTCTCCCGCAATGAACGACACATCGCGACCCTTCCTCCGAAGGATCATGCCCCAGCTCGGCCCCATGGGCTGGGAAGGGGCGGAGCTGTCCGCCAGCGAATACATGCTGCCCCTGGGGGCGGAACAGCGGGCCGAGATCGAGGCCGGCCCCGAGGCGCCGGGCCCCTGCATCGAGGCCCTGGCCGGAACGATGCGCCCCCGGCTGGACCATGGCCAGGGCTTCATGCTGCTGCGCGGCCTGCCGCGGGACCTGCCGGCCGCCTCGGTGCTCCGGGCGCTGGGCCGGCATCTCGGCACCGCCCTTCCGGCGGAGGCCGACCCGACCTTCTGCGACGTCCTGCTGCTGCGCCCGGACGCACCGGCGCGCCTCACGCTGCTGTCCGCCGCCTCCGTCCACAATGCCCTTCTGCTGCGCGACAAGCCGCTGCTGACCAGCCTCTATGCCGCCAGCCCCGCCCTGGGCGATGGGATCGCCTTCCAGGTCTCCGGCGGCGTCTTCGCCGGCTATCGCGGACCGGCGGTGCCGGAGGCGGCGGTGCCCGAGACCCTGCGAACGGCGCTGGAGGCACCGGGCCTTTCCCTGTCGATGCAGGGCGGCGACGTGCTGGTGCTGAACCCCTTCCTGGTCTGGCTGCGCGACAGGCCGGAGGCCTCCCACCTGGCGCTCCGGGCGTCGCAGACGCGGATGGACTTTCCCGAATGGGCGCCGCCGATGCAGAGCCTGGCCGCCGCCGGCTGATGCGCATCCTTCTGGCGAACGCCAACACCACGGAGGCCATCACCGAGCTCTGCGCCGCGGCGGCGCGCGGCACGGCCTCGCCCGGCACCGTGATCGTCCCCGCCACGCCGCGCTTCGGCCCGGCGGTGATCTCCACCCGCGCCGAGAACGCCATCGCCTCCCATGCCGTGCTGGACCTCCTGGCCGGCTATGCCACGGGCGAGGACAGGGTCGATGCCGTGCTGCTCGCCGTGTCCCACGACACGGCGCTGGAGGCGGCGCGGCAGCTCATGCCCTGCCCCGTGCTCGGCATGACCGAGGCCGCCTGCCTGACCGCCTGCATGCTCGGCGCCCGCTTCGGCCTGGTCACGCTGGGCGGGGTGGAGATGTACCGCGAGCTGATGGCCCGGCATGGCCTCGCCACCCGCTGCGCCGGTCTGGAAGGGGTGGACGCCACCCCGCCCCAGGCGCTGGAGGACCCGGAAGGCGTGGCCGCGAAGGTCGGCGCCGCGATCGCCCGCCTCGTGTCCCAGGGCGCCGATTCCGTCGTGCTCGGCGGCGCCGCCCTGGCGGGGATGGAGGAGCGGCTGCGGCGCGACGCCTCCGTGCCGCTGCTGGAGGGCATCGCCTGCGGCGTGCGGCTGGCGGAGATGCTGGTGCGCATGGCCCCGGGCAAGCCGGCGACGGGCGCCATGGCCGCCCCGCGCGGCCGGGGCAGCATCGGCCTTTCCCCCGCCCTGGCGGCGCTGCTGCAAGGTCCTCCCGGCTAGGCGTCCTTCCTTCCCGGGCGACCATGCCGCGGCCACGATCCTCCGCCATGCTCCGCCCGGCTCATGACCGGCGCCCCCCGGTTCCGCCGGGGGCAACCGGCCGGCCCGGGCGGACGTTGCCGGAAGCGGAACGAGGAGGGACAGATGCGGCTCGATGGACCCGAAAGCGAGAACGTCGAAGACCGGCGCGGCCAGGGCGGCGGCTTCCGGGGCGGTCTCGGCGGCGGCGGCGGCTTCCGCATCCCTGGCGGCCGTGTCGGCGGCGGCCTCGGCACCATCGCGATCCTGCTGATCGCCGCCTTTCTCGGCGTGGACCTCACCGGCATCGTCGGAGACGACCCCGGGCAGCCCGCCCCGCAGGCGGTCCCTTGATCAC
>NZ_BDLP01000141.1:0-10911 GCF_001950415.1 Roseomonas sp. TAS13 | reverse complement strand
CCCCGATCATGAGCTACGAGGACCGTGCCGCCCCGCAGGCCGCGCAGCTCGTGCAGGACGGGCCGGCCGGCCCCCGCGCTGCCCGGGCCGGGGCGCCTGCTACAGTCCCCGGCGGCCTGGCCGGGGGCGCCAATGAGCCCGACGACGCGCTCTCTTCGCGCCTGCGCCCGTCCCGCATGGCCGCGGCCCGCGCAACCGTGCTGCGGAATCCTGAACTGACGGTGCCGATGGGCACGCGCATCCCCTGCATTCCCGAGATGCCGATAGACTCCACGGTTGCCGGCTTCTTCTCCTGCATCACTCCCGTGGACGTGCGCGGCTCCACCGGAACCGTCGTGCTGATGGAGCGTGGCACCCGCATCGTGGGCGAGGTCCGTTCCGGCCTGGCCCGCGGCTCGCGTCGCCTGTTCGTGGTGATGACCCAAGCCCTCACGCCTGGCGGCGTGCAGATGGAGCTGAACAGCCCCGGCGCCGACGTGATGGGCCAGGCCGGGCTGGATGGCGAGGTCGATAGCCACTTCTTCGAGCGGTTCCGCGGCGCCATGCTGCTCGCCTTCCTCGACACCGGCCTACAGGCCGCGGCCACCGTCGCCAGCAACTCGCTGAACAACGGCACGGGCGTCACCTTCAACCAGTTCCAGTCGG
The DNA here is from genome assembly GCF_001950415.1 of Roseomonas sp. TAS13. Classification (NCBI taxonomy): domain Bacteria; kingdom Pseudomonadati; phylum Pseudomonadota; class Alphaproteobacteria; order Acetobacterales; family Roseomonadaceae; genus Roseomonas; species Roseomonas sp. TAS13. The sequence goes on along the minus strand of NZ_BDLP01000141.1, from coordinate 10,266 downwards.
GCGGGCAGCGCGCCACCAGCCAAGCGCTGGAATCCGACATCAACATTCCCTCCACCCTGCGCCGAAACCAGGGGGAGCCCATGACGGTGTTCGTGGCGAGAAATCTGGACTTCTCGGACGTATATCGGTTGGTGAGCCGGTGAGGGGCGCGGCGGTGCAGCTCGCCCTTCACCTCGCCGCTGCGGCGCCGGCCGGGAGTTGGGGAACGGCAGGGCAGGCGTGCCGCCTGCCCGGTCCCTCCCCGGAGGACGCGCCCACCATCCACGATCCGGCGCAGCTCCTGTTCGCCTTCGCGCGGGAGGCAGGCCGATGATGCACGCCGCGGCACAACTGGATTTCGCCCTCGCCCCCGTGGCCGGCGCCCTGGCCGATCCGCGCACCGAGGAGCTGTGCATCAACCACCCCGGCGAGTTCTGGCTACGCCAGGGCGGGCGCTTCGAGCGGCACGCCGCCCCCGAGCTGGACTTCGACATGCTGGAAGGCGTCGCCATCCTGGCCGGCGCCCTGCGGAACCAGAACGTCGGCGCCGAGCACCCGCTGTGCTCCACCGACCTGCCGACCGGCCACCGCCTGCAAGTCGTGCTGCCGCCCGCCGTGCCGCCCGGCACGGTCTCGCTGACCTTCCGCCGGCCGAGCGATTCCGTGGCCGCCCTGTCTGACCTGGCCGGGCGCTACGACACCTCCCGCTGGAACCGCTGGGACAAGCGCCGGGAACAGCGCCAGGCGGACAGCGCCGGGCTGCTGGAGCTGTTCGACGCGGGCGACGCCGTGGCCTTCTTCGGCGGCCTAGTGCGGGCGCGCCGCAACATCCTGTTCTGCGGCGCCACGGGCGGCGGCAAGACGACGCTGAGCAAGACCCTCACCTCCGAGATCCCGCGCACCGAACGCATCCTCACAATTGAGGACGCGCTTGAGTTGGTCGTGCCACACGGCAACTCTGTCCGCCTGCTCTACTCCAAGGGTGGGCTGACCATGGGCGGCGTCACCGCCGACGCCCTGCTGCAAGCCACCCTACGGATGCGCCCCGACCGCGTGCTGCTGCAGGAACTGCGCGACGACGCGGCCTGGGTGTACCTGAACGAGGTGATGACCGGGCACCCCGGTAGCCTCACCACGATTCACGGCGCCGACGCGCCGCAGGCCATGCGCCGGCTGTTCAACCTGGTGAAGGGCACCCCGCAGGGCGCCACCTACGGCGACGACACCCTGGCCGCGATGATCGGCAGCGCCGTGGACGCCATCGTGCCCCTGCACAATGACGCCGGCACCTACTCCATACGCGAGGTCTGGTTCGCCGATGACGCCGCCCGCCGCGGCGAGGTCGCCGCCGATCTGCTCCGCGCCGCCTAACGCTGGACCGTCTTGGGAGGGCCCTGCATAGGGCTGGAAGAGAGATATACGATGGGCGCTGTACGTCTTGCGTCTAGCCGTCCAGCATCAGGTCGCCGGAGGCCGGGGCGATGAGCGAACGTCGCCGCCTCCCCTCCCCCGGTCGCTTAGTGGCCTGGGGCCTGCTGCTGGCCATCCTCGCCCTGCTCTGGACCGCTGCGGCCTCGGCCGTGTTCCTGTGGGGCACCGGCCTGGTCCGCTACTTCCCGTTCCAGGGGACCGCCTGGATCGGCAAGTGGTGGAGCTACGCCCTGTTCGCGTCGCCCCACCCCATCGTCGGCCGATGGCTGATGTTCGGGGCCGGGGCGCCCACCGTGTTCCTCGGCCTGGTGATCTACCGCCTGGTGCAGCTTCGCGGCGGGCGCGTCACCCGCCCCGGCGAGGTCGTCCGCGGCAGCACCGACAACCACGGGCACGCCGAGTGGATGAGCATGAAGGAGGCCCGTGACCGCTTCCCTGGCCCGCACCCCGACTTCGGGGGCGTGGTCGTGGGCGAGGCTTACCGGGTGGATCAGGACAAGGTGGCCAGGCTCGCCTTTGACCCGGAGCGGCGGGAGACCTGGGGCCAGGGCGGCAAGGCCGCGCTGCTGGTGGACCCCTGCAAGATCGGCCCGACCCATAGCCTGGTGTTCGCCGGCTCCGGCGGCTTCAAGACCGTCTCGGCCGCCTCTACCCTGGTCCACTGGACCGGCGCCGCCGTCGTGCTCGATCCCTCGCGCGAGCTGGGGCCGATGCTGTCCGCGGCCCGCGCCGCCATGGGGCACAAGGTCGTCTCCCTGGAACCCGGCACGCCGGGCGGGATCAACGTCCTCGACTGGATCGACGTGACCCACCCCCTCGCGGAAACCAACGTCCACGCCGTCGTGGGCTGGATCTTCGGAGAGGCGGAAGGCGGCAGCTCCGACGCTGATAAGTTCTTCCGCAACTGGGGCAAGCAGCTCGTCGCTTGCCTGCTGGCGCATATGCTGTGGGACGACACCATGCCCGCGGAGGCCAAGACCCTCCGCACGCTCCGCGCCGGCATCGTCACCCCCGAGGACCAGATGCGCGACGTGCTGGAAGGCATCCACGCCGGGTCGAACAGCCCCATGGCGCGCGACATTGCCGGCACTATCAAGAAGATCGTCCCCGAGACCTTCTCGGGCATCTACGGCAATGCCACCGGCGACACCGCCTGGCTCTCCGTCGCCGCCTACGCCGATCTGGTGTCGGGCGGTACCGAGGGCGCGGAACCCTCCTGCGGCACCGCCGAGCTGACAGAGGGCAAGCTGACGGTGTTCCTGCAAATCCCGCTCAAGGTGCTGCGCGACACCCCCGCCGTCGGGCGCGTGCTCGTCGGCGCGTTGCTGAACGCGCTCTACGAGGCGGACGGCGCCGTGCAGGGCCGGGTGCTGTTCATGCTCGATGAGGTCCGCCGCCTGGGGCCAATGAAGATCCTGGAGGTCGCCCGCGACGCCGGCCGGAAATACGGGATTACCTTGCAACTGCTCTACCAGGCCGAGGATCAGCTCGTGGAACAGTGGGGCCGGCAGGGCCGCAACGCCTGGTTCGATAGCGTGAGCTGGCGGATGTATGCCGCCGTCCAGAACACCGACACCGCGAAGTCGGTATCGGACGCGGCCGGCGGGCACTCGGTCCTGGCCGAGAGCGAGGGCAGCAACGCCGGCAGTCAGGGCAAGGCCCTGGAAGTCGGCTCACGCTCCAAGGGCACCAGCATGAACCGGCACGAGATGGCCCGCGCCCTGATCCGGCCGGATGAGCTGATGCAGGACGTGCGCGGCGATGAGGCGTTCGTGTTCGCCCGTGGCTCCAAGCCGCTGCGCTGCGGACGCGCGATCTACTTCCGCCGCGCCGAGCTGCGCGCGGTGATCGAGGCCAGCCGCTTCCATAAACAAGCGGCGGAGTAGGAGGGCAGTATGTCCGACACCAAGGGTTCCAACCAATCCCACGACACCGCGCCGCGCCGGGCGGAAGAGTCGGCCTTAGCCGGCGCCAGATCGTCAAAGCTGGGGCAGGGGCAAGCCTCGGCTGCGACGCAATACTGGCAGAGCGTGGCCGCTGCCGGCCGGGCCGCGAAGCCGGCCGCCGCAGCGCCGACTGAAGCCGCCACGCCTGGCCGTCAACGCGGCGCGCGTGCGTAAGATAGACAAGGAAATTACCTTATGAAGCTCGTTCTGTCTGCATCCGGCCTGGCCGCTGTCTATGGCTTCGGCATCCTGCCTGCCTCGGCGCGGGCGCCTCAACCCGTGCCCCAATGCACGGCAGTAGTCACCGGCCGTGACGGTCGGAACGTGGAGGCTGAACAGGTGGTCAATGCCCTGCGCGTGCAGGGATGCGCCGGCATTAAGCAGCAACGAGACCTCACGGGTCAGCGAGGCGCGGGTTGAGCCGCTACGGGCTGTTGACTTTTTTCCCGAAAAGTCGCCTTCTGTTGATTAGCGCAAAAATCAACAGGATCCGACATGACGGAGGCCGACAACCCGGTTGAGCGGTTCGTGGATGGCGAGTTTCCGGTTCGATTCCGTGCCTTCCTGCCGCCGGCCATGCGTCTCGCCTACGCAACTGTGGACACATTCATGGAGCAGGCGGATTTCCTGATGACCCCGAGCGGCCTGTTTCAGCGCGGCCAGCTCATCGTGAAGGCTGTCGAGCTACAGCTCTTCAAGTTAGCACGGAGCGGCAGCTTGCCGTTCGAGCCGAAGTGGGAAGAATATGCGTCTCCGACCGGCAAGCATCTCGTGCTGCACAGCCCGCGGTCACGTATCACGGTCAACCAAGTTTCGGAGCCTTCGTCGAAGCCTCGTCACGCCAAGTTTCGTGAGAACTTTGGCCTGAACAATACGCGGTATCTGTGGCCGGAATGGAATGACGAGGCGGAGCGTTCGGACAGACTTCGCCATCTGCTGATCCTGCACGGGTATCAGGACCTCAACTTTGTCAACATCGGCTTCCCACATCCGACTAAGGATCGACTGCTGTATCGAACCGAGAACTTTGTCGATATGCCGCAGGTGATCGGCGGCACGGACGAGCGCGACGACAAGCGCGAGGGTCCCACCGAGGCCCCTGATCTTGAGCCGCTTGAGGACCTTGAGAAGTTTTTACGTGATAACAAGCTGGATCGATGACGAACGTAGTTTCCTTTCCGGATCGGGTGCGTGGTTTTGCTCCCGCACGGCTTATTGAGGCTCGGGTTGCGCTCCAAGCGTCGCGCGACGAGCTGGGGCGTGCTGTTGGGCTGACAGGCCAAGCAATTGGCTATTACGAGACGGGCGCGCGTAGGCCCGACATGGAAAAGCTGCTCTCGATCGCGGCCGCGCTTAGGCAGCCCGTCACGTTCTTCCTGCGCGAGGGGCGGCCCATGCCAGCCACCACTGGCACGCGGTTCTTCCGCAGCATCGGTCCCAAGAGCAACAAGCTTAATGCGTCGTTGGACGTAAAGACCAAGTGGCTGTGGGAGGTGGTAGACCGCATTGGCAAGCTCGTGCGTTTGCCCGAAGTGAAGTTGCCTTCGGTAGATCGTTCGCCGGGCGCGACTTCCTACTCGGACGAGGAAATCGCACAAATTGCTACCGCGACCCGCCGCCTTTGGGGGCTGGGTGACGGCCCGATTGCCAATGTCATAGCATTACTGGAAACGAACGGCATCATCGTTAGCCGCTATGAGATGGGGTCGGATAAAATCGATGCCTTCTCATGCTGGGTCGACGGCCGACCTCTGATTCTACTCGGATCAGATAAGGAATCCGCTTGTCGTTCCAGATTCGATGCGGCCCATGAGGTTGGACACATCATCCTCCACCATGGCGCGGCGCAGGAGGATCTGAATGACAAGCGCATCCGCGACCGGTTGGAGGAGGAGGCGCATCGGTTCGCCAGCGAGTTCCTGTTTCCGCGTAATATGTTTCTGATTGAGTTCTATTCGACCCGTGCAGCGCACCTACAGGGGCTTAAGCGCCGGTGGGGCATGTCGATGCAGGCGATTGCACATTACGCTAAGGTGCTAGGCGCGATTGACGACAGTCAGTACGTCTTATTTCGGAAAACCGTCACTAAGAACCGATGGCTTAGAGAGGAGCCTCTGGATCGGGAAATCCCGATGGAACAGCCAAAGATGCTGCTCAAGGCGATCAAGATGCTCGTTGATCGTGGGGCGCTGCCCCCCTCTGGCTTAGAATCTGAGAACGGCTTTTCGTTTGAGATGGTGCAGAGGCTATGCGGCGAACTGCCAGCGGCTTTGGCTCCGGTTGGTCCGTCACTCACGCTATTATCGTCGTAAGGTGGGCGGGCGGGGAACCCCGCCCGCCTCCGGGCTAGGTCTCTGGAGAGGCGTCTATGCCGATTGGGATATCGCCCGAGAACACTGGTCGCACCCCGGCGGCTTCCAGCGTCTGCCTCAGCACGCGGAGGTTAGCCGCCATTGGGGTTCGCTTCTCTCCCTCGAACCGGTCCGATGCCACACTTTCCGGCGTGGTGGAGATCGACGGCGCCTATGTCGGCGGCCACACCCGCCGAGAGAACAAGAAGGCGGATCGCAAGGACCGGCGCCTTTCGGAGAACCAGTCCAACGTCGTCACTCCGGGGTTGTCCTTCGTGAGCGCGACGGGCGTACCCTGCCGTTCGTCGTGGCGCGCGAGGCGGACGGTGTGGCGCTTGCCCGCCAGCATATCGCGCCGGGTTCCGTGATTCATGCCGATGAGGCGGGCGGCTGGGACGTCCTGCACGCCTTCTACAACCTGCGTCGGATCAACCACTCCGTCGCATTCAGCCTCAACGCCGCCTGCACCAACCAGGCGGACAGCTACTTCGCCCGCTTGCGCCGCGCCGAGTGGGGGCAGCATTACCACATCAGCGGACGATACCTCGCTGCCTACGCGGGCGAGATTGCATGGCGCGAGGACACTCGCCGTCAGCCGAACGGGGTGCTGCGCCAGCGCGCGACCGGCGCAGCGCTACGATACCCGGTGTCTCGGGTGTGGGCTGGGTACTGGCAGCGCGGCTAGATGCGCGCTCCCCGAGAAGTTGAGCGGCGAGTGCTCTAACCCAGCCCGACTAGGCGCGTTGACCGAAGCGCGCTATGCGATGCGGAGTACGCCATTCGTTAAGGCAGACTCGCAGAGAGTTGCCGAATCGAGTTAGATGCGCGCTCATTGTACGCGCCAGACGGGAGCCGTTCTATGTCAGGCTATGCAGCCGTTAATGACGCTTTCCGCTTTGTGGAAAAGCAGGACACGCTCTTGAAGCAAGTCATTCGGATGCAGGCTGAAAAGGTTCGCCTTCAGGGAACAGCGGAGGCGAAGAAAGAGGGCGAGGCTTCTGGAGCCAATTCTGAGCGATAGGGGCTTGTTTTACCAAAAGGATGATTTCAGGCGATCTTTGTCCAAAAAGGACGATGAGGAGTGGCGTCCATCGTTCTTCCGCGATTACGGCAGGATCATCCATTCACCCAGCTTTAGGCGTTTGCAAGGTAAAACGCAGGTTTTCCCTGGGCATGAATCTGACTTCTTCCGTAATCGGCTAACGCATTCGCTCGAAGTAGCGCAGATTGCGGAAGGAATTGCCGATAGGCTGAATACTGAGCATCCAGAATTGAAAAAGATGGATGCAAGGCAGCGCATCGATACGCGCCTCTGCGCTGCAGCTAGCCTCATACACGATCTCGGTCATCCTCCGTTTGGACACAATGGTGAGCGCGCCCTTGATCACGCCATGCACTCGCATGGTGGATTTGAAGGCAATGCACAGACGCTTCGGATCGTCACTAAACTTGAGCGTAAAGCTAGGGACGCCAATAATGTCCCATATGGCCTTGATCTTTGCTATAGAACCCTTGCATCAATCCTCAAGTATGATTCGCTGATCCCCAGAGCGCGACCCGAGGGCGCAAAACTTTCAAAGGGGTATTATCAGAGCGAGCGCGAGATTGTTTCTGAGATAAAGAAGCATGTCTTGGGTTCGTACGTGGTCCCAGACGGTGAGTTTAAGACCGTCGAGTGTGCGATTATGGATATAGCGGACGATATTGCATATTCGACGTACGATCTTGAGGATTCACTTAAAGCAGGATTTTTAACGCCCGCTGCAATTTTGTCCTCTCCGCCGCGATTGATGAATGATGTGGCGAAGAAGGTTAGCGACGAGCTTCAGAAGAATGTTACCGCGGTTGAGGCAATGGCCGTATTTGTTGAGATTTTTACTGATCCCAACCAGAGAGTAGGCGATAAGGGCGATTTAGAGAAGTTTATTGATCAATACAACGCATATGATCAGCTGGCAAAGTCTGGCTATTTTCGCACACAGCTGTCGTCTCAGTTGGTTAAAGAGGCCATCGGATCGGTAACTTTGACGTACAATGCCGACTGTCCGGCAATGTCTAAGGTTCATCTGTCGGCGGAGGCAAAACTTAGAGTGGAGGTGCTGAAACAGTATACTTACTTAGCTACCATTTTCTCTTCGAGGGTCAAACTCCCTGAATACCGCGGATACGAAGTGGTAATGGGCATATTCAAAGCCTTGGCCGGCCCCAAGGGACACCTACTTATGCCTGATGATGTTAGAGATCAGTACTACCTGTGCGGCGGTGACATGGACACGGAAATGAGACTTATATGCGACTTTGTGGCTGGCATGACCGATCGATATGCGATGGAGTTCTATGGCCGTCTGCACTCGGATGGGCCGCAAAGCATGTTTAAGCCAATCTAGGCCATCAATCACTTAGCCCCCTTCCAAAGCACAAATTGACCCGTTCCCTGCACCGATTTGACGACCCCATTCCACAACGGTAGCAGCGCCAAGCGCGTCAACTAAACCAATCAGCCTTTTTCTTGGAACGATGCTGCCAAGTTGAAACCAAGAAAGAGGCCATTGTTCCGGCTAGGTTGACCGCTAATTCAGCGTGACGGGGTTGAGCACGAATACCTGTTCGGCCCTGTCCATGTGCGTCACCCGCCTTGTTGCGGATGGCAGCAAGATTTCCCACAACAGCCTGAGCATTACCAAGTATGGCTTTGAACACCGGCTCTTGATGCTGGTTCGGCGCCAGGTTCAACAGCTCTGCGGTCATTCCCCAAAGCCGCGGCAAGTCCACGTCATCAGGATACGCCTTCTCAGCATCGTCAAGGATGTGCTTGCAAACAGTCTCAAGCATCGTCCGCGCTGCTGTAATTGCGCCATCTGGATCATCGGTGCGGCGCTCAAGCGCCTTTGTCCAGGCCACAGCAACGTGCTCTGCATCGAGGACTTCCAACGCCTCTGTTATGGGCTCTGTGCCGGGTGAATTTTCCTGGGCTTCGAGCTGGTCCAGCAATGGCCGGAAAGCGTCCCAAATGTGGACCCGTCTTCCCTGATACTGCGCGTGCTCTATTTGAATGTAAGGCCAGAATTGGCTTGTATCCCGACAGGGCCGAACAAAGGCAGGCAGCTTTCCCGCCGTCATTGGATTGCGGGTCAGCTCGTCCCGAAGCTGCTTATATTCGTCATCGTCAAAGTTGCCTCCAGTTGCTCTAGCGACCAATCCGTTTTGCAACCTAGTCACTTTGTCGATTAGAGATTCCTCATCACCAGCACCCCACGGCGGCAAGCTCAAATGCACCTCCCCTTGGATTATTCGTTGCCTACATTCTGGGACCGGAAGCACGCCCCTGCTTTGTAGTTTTCTCGGTAGCAGCGTTTTGAGCCATTGCGGTTTTGTTGAGCTGCGCTGTTTGTAAATGGCTCAAAACGTTTTGTACCGCCGTGGCGATGGGCTGGTGTCCCTGGCGTCGCGCCAAGTCGTTCCAATCGCTGCCGCGGTCGCCGGCCGGAAAGGACGGCACCGCCGCAGCTCCCCCCACGGCCGCCGCGGCGGCCTCCGCCTTCTCCTTCCCCACGTTCGGCAGCGGCACCGCCCGCCTCGGCAGGTGGTGTTCGTTGTCGCCCGCGATGACGATGGGCCGCGACGGGTCGGCCGCCCGGTACGCCTTCGCCACGGCCGCCAGGTTTGCCGCGTTGAAGGCCACGGCCACCGGCAGGCCGGTCGCCTCGTGCAGCGTCTCCGCCGTGGCGTAGCCCTCGGCCACCAGCAGCGGCGCCCCCGGCCTCGGCCGGTCGCCGATCAGCGCGTGCCCGCCCTCGGTCCTGGCGCCTTTCAGGAACAGCTTGGACCCGTTCACATCCACTCGCTGAAGGCCCCATAGCCGCCCGTCCGGTCCTTGCACCGGCACCAGCAGCCGGCCGCGCCGGTCCTGCCGTAGCCCGTGCGCTCGCACCCCCTTGGCCGCGAGGTAGGGGTGCGAGGTCGCCGGCGCCGCCGCCGCCCATAGCCGGTGCGCCATCCTGGCCGCCCGCTCCTGGGTGTCGTGGCGCTCCCGCGCCCGCTCCGCGGACTTTGCCGCCGCCTTGGCCGCGAACGCCGCCCGCTCGGCCGGCGCCATCTGCACCACGGGCCGCTCGGCCTTCCAGCGGATCTCGGTTCCGGTCTTGTGGTTGCGGATGTAGCCCGCCGGCCAGCCGTCCAGATGCCCGACGTAGGTTCCCGACTTCTGCCCCTTCCGGTCCCCCTCCACGGCAACCCGGTGCATCCGCCCGTCCATCTCCACCGGCCCGCTCACGCGCAACCCCGCCTGATGCAGCGCCACGGCGAAGTCCACCGCGGCGTCGGCCTCGGTGAAGCGCGGCGCCGCGCGCCGCCCCGAAGCTGCGGAAGCTCGCGGGGAGGCCCGGGGAATGACCGGGGATGGCGCCGGGTTGGCCTGGGAAGGCGCCGCGGGTCTGGCGGAGGCCTGCGCCGCGTCGCGGTCCTGGCACGGCTGGGTCGCCTGGGCGGGCTTCTGGCCCCTGCCCTGCTCCATCCCCGCCAGCACCGCCCCGCGCTCGCCCAGGGCCAGCGCCAAGCGG
>NZ_BDLP01000140.1:0-10971 GCF_001950415.1 Roseomonas sp. TAS13 | reverse complement strand
GACTTGTGATCAAGAGACAGCCGGCCCAGCAGGGTCGCGAGGGTGGCGGTGGAAAGACCGGCGGAGCCGGCGCCGATCACGGCGATGTCGGTCTCAGGCATGCGCCGCCCCTTATGGCCGCAGCCGGGCCCGGCGTCAGGAGGGGATCGCACGATGGGACGGGATTGGCGGCGGCCGGAGGGGCCGGAAACGGCGAAGCGGGGGCAGGGATGCGGGAATGCGGGGCCGATCCTGCGTGTTGAGTGGTTGACGGGTCCGTTACCCTCTCCCTATACAGCGCCAACCGCGCCGGACCCGCGCCTTGTGCACCGGGGCCGGCGTTGCCTGTCGTGCCTGTCTCCCTGCCCTCGGGGGAGGGGACGGAGACGGGCACGGCCGGGAAACCCGAAACGGGGTCGGTCCCGGCAGATCCAGCCACTTTTTCCGAACGGAGCCACGTCCCGTGAAGCGTACCTATCAGCCCTCCAAGCTCGTCCGGAAGCGCCGGCACGGCTTCCGCGCCCGCATGGAGACGGTGGGCGGCCGCAGGGTCGTCGCCAACCGCCGCTCCAAGGGCCGCAAGCGCCTGTCCGCCTGAGCGGACGGCGCGCGGTTCCGCGTATCCCATGGCCCTGCCGCGCCTGAAGCAGCGACGCGAGTTCCTTCGCGTCGCCGGCAAGGGTAAGCGCGCGGCACGGCCCAGTGTGCTGCTGCAGGCTCTTCCGGAAACGGAAGGGCCTCTTCGCGTCGGTTTCACGGCAACGAAGAAGCTCGGCAACGCCGTGGTGCGCAACCGCGCCAAGCGGCGGCTGCGCGCCGCGGCGCACGAACTGCTGCACGCGGCCCCGCCGCCCGGCTGCGCGCCCCGTGGCTGGGACCTCGTGCTCGTCGCCCGCGACGGGGTGATGACGCGCGACTGGTCCACGCTGCTGGGCGACCTGCGCGGCGCGCTTCGCCAGGCGGGCGTCATCGTCCCGCCGGGTCCCGCCGCGGCGGAAGGCGGCACCGCGCCGGGGCAGGGGGCTTGAGCCCCGCCGCCGGCGTCCTGACCGTCGCGGTGCATGCCTATCGCTATGGGCTTCGCCCGATCATCGGCAGCCACTGCCGCTTCCACCCGCATTGCAGCGACTATGCGCTCGAAGCCCTGGCCAGCCATGGTGCCACGCGCGGCACCTGGCTGACGGCCCGGCGAATCCTGCGCTGCCACCCCTGGAACCCGGGCGGCTGGGACCCTGTCCCGCCCGCATCGCCCCGCATTGGGGCATCCACCGCCCGCGAGAACGGTTGAATCGATGGACAACAAGCGACTGCTCGTCGCGATCGCGATCTCGATCGCCATCCTGCTGGGCTTCGAGCTGTGGAACCGCCCCACGGTGCAGCAGCAGGTGCAGAGCCAGCAGCAGGCACGCCAGGCGCCGACCGAGCCCCTGCCGCCCGGCATCGGCTCCCCGGCCCCGACCCAGGGCGCCCAGCCCCCGGAGCGCGTCGCGGCCGAGCACCTGCCGATCGAGACGCCGCGCCTGGGCGGCAGCCTCAACCTGCGTGGCGCCAGGCTCGACGACCTGGTGCTGAAGAACTACCGCGAGACGGTCGCGCCGAATTCGCCGCTGGTGCGCATGTTCGCGCCGCGCGGAGAGGTCGCGCCCTATTTCACCCAGTGGGGCTGGAGCGCCGCCGATGGCCGCACGCCGGTGCCGGGGCCCGACACCGACTGGACGGTGGCGGACAAGGCGCCGCTGACGCCGCAGCATCCGGTGACCCTGCGCTGGGACAACGGCGCCGGCCAGGTCTTCGAGATCGTGCTGTCGGTGGACGACAACTTCATGTTCACCGCGCAGCAGCGGGTGATCAACAACGGGTCCGAGCCGGTGCAGGTCCTGCCCTGGACCCGCGTGCGGCGCGAGCACACGCCGCAGCTCGCGAACTACTACATCCTGCACGAGGGCTTCGTCGGCGTGCTCGGCGGGCACCTGCAGGAGCTGAAGTACTCGGCCGCCAAGGATGCCGCGAACAAGGCGCAGGGGCTTGCCTTCCAGGAGGACAGCACCGGCGGCTGGGCAGGCTTCACCGACAAGTATTGGCTGGCCGCGGTCACCGCGATGACGCCGCAGGAGACCATCCGCGCCGCCTTCCGCCACACGCAGGAGCAGCCGGGCCCCGAGGGCGACCGCTGGCAGGTGGATTTCTCCGCGCCGCAGCCGCTGAGCGTGGCGCCGGGCGCGACGGCGGATTTCGGCACGCGCGTCTTCGCCGGCGCCAAGGAGGTCCGCACCCTCGACGCCTATCGCGACAACCTCGGGATCACCGATTTCGACAAGGCTGTGGATTTCGGCTGGTTCTATTTCCTGACCAAGCCATTCTTCTACGCGCTGGACTGGCTGTATCACATCGTCGGCAATTTCGGCATCGCCATCCTGATCTTCACGGTGGCGCTGAAGGCGCTGTTCTTCCCGCTGGCCAACAAGTCCTACAAGTCCATGGCGCGGATGCGCGCCCTGACGCCGCGGATGAACGAGATCCGGGAGAAGTTCAAGGACGACCCGGCGAAGATGCAGCAGGAGATGATGGGCCTGTACAAGACGGAGAAGGTGAACCCCGCCTCCGGCTGCCTGCCCATCCTGATCCAGATCCCGGTCTTCTTCGCACTCTACAAGGTCCTGTTCGTCACCATCGAGATGCGGCATGCGCCCTTCTTCGGCTGGATCCGCGACCTTTCGGCGCCCGACCCGACCAACCTGTTCACGCTGTTCGGGCTGATCCCCTGGGATCCGCCGCACATGCTGCACATGCCGGTCTGGGCGATCATCATGGGCTTCACCATGTGGGCGCAGCAGCGGCTGAACCCGCAGCCGCCCGATCCGATCCAGGCCAAGCTCTTCGCCTGGATGCCGGTGATCTTCACCTTCATGCTGGCGAGCTTCCCGGCCGGGCTGGTGATCTACTGGAGCTGGAACAACACGCTCTCCGTGCTCCAGCAGGCCTGGATCACCCGGCAGGAGCGTGCCGAGCGCCGCGAGCAGAAGAAGCTGGTGCGGACATGAGCGAGGCACCGGAGCACAAGCCGGAGGCCGCTGCCCTGGCCGCTCCGGTGGATGAGCGCGAGGCCGAGCGCCTCGCGGCGCTGGAGGCCGGGCGGCTGCTCTTCGCCCGGCCCTGCCGCTTCGTCTTCGCCTCCCAGCGGCTGGACCAGCTGCCGGAGGCGCGGCTGCCGGAGGTGGCCTTCTGCGGCCGCTCCAACGTAGGCAAGTCCTCGCTGGTGAACGCCCTGACGGGACAGAAGACCCTGGCCCGCGTGTCCAACACCCCCGGGCGCACCAAGCAGCTGAACTTCTTCGAGCTGGGCGGGGAGGGTCAGGCGCGGCTCACCCTCGTGGACATGCCGGGCTATGGCTATGCCCAGGCGGCCAAGGCGGTGAAGGAGGACTGGCAGGGGTTGATGTTCGACTACCTGCGCGGCCGGACGACCCTGCGCCGGGTCATCCTGCTCCTCGATGCGCGGGTGGAGACCAAGGACTCGGACCGGGCGGCGATGGACCTGCTCGGAAAGGCGGCGGTGCCCTTCCAGATCGTGCTGACCAAGGCCGACGATACGCCGCAGGCGCGGTTGGCGAAGCGTCAGCAGGAGGCGGAGCGCCTGGTGGCCAAGCAGGCGGCGGCCCATCCGCTGGTGATCACCACCAGCAGTGAGAAGGGCCTGGGCATCCCCGAACTGCGGGCAGAACTCGCTTCCATGGCCCTGGCACCCTGATCCCCGGCACGAACTGAGGCGTGCCGGCCACAGTGCGGCATAATGGACGCAGTTCAACCTGCGCGTGCTTCTCCCGAATCCTGGCGTCGTCATAAGACAGATATGCCCAGGGAGGGTTTGGTGAGACGCGTGGTCCTTGCGCTCTGTGTTGCCTTGCTGGCCCCGGCCGTCCAGGCCGCGACGCCCGACCGCTGCCCGGTCGACACGAGGCCGGATTTGCGCCGCATCATCGGAGGGCCGGCTCATCTCCGACCGCTTTCCGGTGTGACGCAGAGCACCCCCCGCATCGGCCTGTTTCGGCCGGACACTTCCTGTGGCTTCCCCCCGGTGCGCCGGATTTCCCGCCCGCGCGCCGGCTGATCGGCGCGGCGAGGAGCGGGAGTACACGGGCCGACCCCACCGGCCCGGGTGCATACCCCGCCCGCTCCTTGCCGCCCGAGAGGCCCGCCGATCCGGCCCAGCCCCGCCCATGGCTCCCAGCCGGAGCCGGAGCCGGCCGGCCGCGGCGCTCTTGACCCTGTGCTGCGGTGCCCGCAAGAGGCGAACGGCGCCTTCCGCCGCGATCCATCGGAGCCGATGCCATGACCGAAACCATGCGCGACAACATCGCGCTCCTTTCCGATGCGCTGCCTTTCCTGAAGCGTTACGACGACGCCGTCGTGGTCGTGAAGTACGGTGGCCATGCCATGGGGGAGGAGGAGACGGCCTTCCGCTTCGGTCAGGACATCGCGCTGCTGGAGCAGGTCGGCATCAACCCGGTGGTGGTGCATGGCGGCGGGCCGCAGATCAACGCCATGCTGAAGCAGCTGAACGTACAGTCCGAGTTCGTCCAGGGCCTGCGCATCACCGACGAGAAGACGGTGGACATCGTCGAGATGGTCCTGGCCGGATCGGTGAACAAGCAGGTGGCCGAGGCGATCACCCGGGCCGGTGCCATCGCCGTCGGCATCAGCGGCAAGGACGGCAACCTGATCACTGCGCGCAAGACGCTGAAGACGGTCACGGACCCGCAGACCGGCGAGCCGAAGGTGCTCGACCTGGGCTTCGTGGGCGAGCCGGAGAAGGTCGATACCCGCGTCCTGGAGCTGCTGATCGGCGCCGATATCGTGCCCGTGGTGGCACCGGTCGGAGTGGATGCGAAGGGCCAGACCTTGAACATCAACGCCGACACCGTGGCCGGAGCGGTGGCCGGGGCGCTGAAGGCGGCGCGGCTGCTGATGCTGACCGACGTGCCGGGCGTGCTGGACGAGAACAAGCGCCTGATCCCGGAAATGACGGTGGCCGAGGTCCGGGCCGGGATCGCGAGCGGCATGATCTCGGGCGGGATGATCCCGAAGGTCGAGACCTGCATCCAGGCGGTGGAGCTGGGTGTCGAGGGCGCCGTGATCCTGGACGGGCGGGTACCGCATGCGGTGCTGGCCGAGCTCTTCACCGATGCCGGGCCGGGGACGCTGATCCGGCCCTGAGGGCCTGAGGCTGCCTCGTGGCTGGCCCGGGGGCGAGAGGCTCCGCCGCTCGCCCCGGATCCTCACGCCGTGGCGACCGGCTCCGGTCCGCTGGCCGGATGTGGAGCGGGGGCTGCGACGGCCGGGCAGGGGTGCCGTTCACACAAGGCCTGCGGCGCTTCGCTTCCCGGCGGGCCGGACTCCATCGCAAGCGGCGCGTTGACACGCCTGCCGGTGCGCGCGAGAGGGTCACGCCGAACGCATTCGCCAAACCGATCGGGATCATCGCGACCATGGACCTGTCCAGCCTGCAGAAGACCATCGAGGCGCTCTGGGAGCGCCGCGCGGAAGTGACGCCCGCCACCCAGGGTGCCGACCGCCAGGCGGTGGCGGATGCGCTGGACCTGCTGGACAGCGGCAAGCAGCGCGTCGCCTCCATCTCCGGCAATGGCGAGTGGACGGTGCACCAGTGGCTGAAGCAGGCGGTGCTGCTGAGCTTCCGGCTGGAGGACAACACCTTCCGCCGGCAGGAAGGCGCCGGGGCCTGGGACAAGGTGCCGCTGAAGTGGGAGGGCTGGAGCGAGACCCAGTTCCGCGAGGCCGGGTTCCGCGCCGTGCCGGGCGCCGTGGCCCGCCGCCCGGCCTATATCGCGCCGAACGTGGTGCTGATGCCCTCCTTCGTGAATGTCGGCGCCTATGTCGCTTCCGGTACCATGGTCGATACCTGGACCACGGTCGGCTCCTGCGCCCAGATCGGGAAGAACTGCCACCTGTCCGGCGGCGTCGGCATTGGCGGCGTGCTGGAGCCGCTGCAGGCCAATCCGGTGATCGTCGAGGACGACTGCTTCATCGGCGCCCGCTCCGAGGTGGCCGAGGGCGTGATCGTCGGCCGCGGCTCGGTGCTGTCGATGGGCGTGTTCCTTTCGGCCTCCACCAAGATCATCGACCGCGCCACGGGCGAGGTCTTCGTTGGCCGTGTGCCCGCTTATTCCGTGGTGGTGCCCGGCAACCTGCCCGGCAGGCCGCTGCCGGACGGGTCGCAGGGGCCGTCGCTCTACTGCGCCGTGATCGTGAAGCGGGTGGACGCCCGCACGCGCGAGAAGACCTCGATCAACGAGCTGCTGCGCGATTGAGCCGCCCTTGACCGGAGCCCGGGCCGTGACCGCCATCGCCGACCCCCTGCCGATCGCGCAGGCGCTGATCCGCTGCCGTTCCGTCACCCCGGCGGATGACGGGGCGATGGCGGTGCTGGAGGGCATCCTGGAGCCCCTGGGCTTCCGCTGCACCCGCCTGCGCTTCGGCGAGACGGAGAACCTCTTCGCCCGGCGGGGCGGGGAGGGGCCGCATCTCTGCCTCGCCGGGCATGTGGACGTGGTGCCGCCCGGCGAGGGCTGGCGCCACGATCCCTTCGCGGCGGAGATCGTGGAGGGCGTGCTCTACGGCCGCGGGGCCACGGACATGAAGGGCGGGGTGGCCGCCATGCTCGCCGCCGCCCATGCGCCGCAGCCGCGCGGCAGCCTCTCCTTCCTGATCACCGGGGATGAGGAGGGCGATGCCCATGACGGCACGGTGCGTGTGCTGGAATGGATGGCGGCGAACGGGCAGGTGCCGGACATGTGCCTCGTGGGCGAGCCGACCTCCAGGGTCCGGCTGGGCGACACGATCAAGATCGGGCGGCGGGGCAGCCTGACCGCCTATCTGACGGTGCGGGGCACGCAGGGCCATGTCGCCTATCCGGCGCGCTGCGACAATCCGGTGCACCGGCTGGTGCGGGCGCTGAACCGGCTGGTGGCGCAGCCGCTGGACGAGGGAACGGAATGGTTCGAGGCTTCCTCGATCCAGGTTACGAGCTTTGACGTGGGCAATCCGACGACCAACCTCGTGCCGGGCGAGGCGAAGGCCACCCTGAACATCCGCTTCAACAACCTGCACGGCGCCGCCAGCCTGGAGCGCTGGATCCGGGAGGCGCTGGAGGCCGAGGCGCCGCAACACGAGGCGCGCTTCTCCTGTTCCGGCGAGGCCTTCCTGACCGGGCCGGGGCCTTTCGTGGAGGCGCTGCGCCGCGCGGTGGAGCGGGCGACGGGCGAGGCGGCGGCGCTGGACACCGGCGGCGGCACCTCGGATGCGCGCTTCATCACCCGCTACTGCCCGGTGGCCGAGCTGGGCGCGGTGGGGACCACCATGCACAAGGTGGACGAATGCACGCCGGTCGGGGAGCTGCGCGCCCTGGCCGCGCTCTATGGCGCCGTGATCGCGGAGTGCCTCGGCTGAGCGCGCCCCACCATCCCTCCGCCGCGCCGCCCGCCCTGGCGGTGCAGATCGTGGCGGGCCTGCGCGGCGCCTTCCTGCTGGCGCGGGGAAAGGCGGCGGGGATCGCCTTCGCCTGCCTGTCGCCGGAAGGAGCGGCGCGCTCCTTCTGGGCGGCGGCCCTCTGCCTGCCGGTCTTCGTGCTGCTGCGCCTTGTCAACGGGGCGGAAGGCGAGGTCGGCACCGACCCGCTGCGCTTCCTGGTGGCCGAGCTCTCGGGCTTCGTCTGCTCCTGGGCCGGCTATGCCCTGGCCTCCCACTGGCTGGCGGCCCGGGCGGGGCTGCTGGCGCGCTGGCCGCGCTTCATCGCCGCCTGGAACTGGGCGAACACCGTCCAGTACGCCGTGCTCCTGGTGCTGCTGCCGGTGCCGCCGGGCATGGTGGCGACCTGGCTGGGCATCGCCACCTTCGGCTATGCGATGTGGCTGGAATGGTTCGTGGCGCGGGAGGCGCTGGGCGTGAACGGCTTCCAGGCGGCGACCTTCGTGGCGCTGGACCTGGCGATCAGCATCTTCCTGGCCGGGGCGGTGCAGGCCGTCGCCATGGTGGACTGACGACCCGCTTCCACTCACGGGGTTTTCGCTCCTGGGTGGAAGGGATGGACCTTTCGTTAACTATCTCTGGTTGTTAATTTGCTCCCGTATCTCCAGGGAGACGTGTGGGATGGTCCTCGATGCCGCGGTGCTGACGGATGCCTGCCATTCCGCATCCGGGTTCCGGCCGGTATGACGGCCAGCCCGCCCGAAGGGACCGCCTTCTGCATCTATGGCCAGTTGCGGGACGAGGACCTGACCCTGCCGGAAACGGCCCGGATCGCCTCGGAAAGCGGGGCGCGGGTCTTTCTCAGCACTTGGCGGCGGCGCGGCACCAAGACGGGCGGGGCGACCAATCTTTCGCAGTTCTTCCGCATGTTCGGGCGCGAGGCCGGCTTCGCGCTGCCGCGCCGCCTGGGCTACCGCTTCAGCGAGAGCTTCCCCGACTTCGCCCCGCGCGCCATGGCCGGGGCCGGCGAGGCCGATCCGGAGCGCCTGCGCAGCTGGTTTCCGGATCTGGTGCTGGATGCCGAGGAGGAGACGCTCGACCTCGACTTCGCCGGCAGCCGCAGCGACAACAACAGCCTGCGCATGCTCTACAAGCTGTGGCGGGCGGTGGCGCTGAAGCGGGCGGAGGAGAAGCGGCGCGGACGGCGCTTCTCCGCGGTGGTGCTGTTCCGCCCGGACGTCCTGCCGCCGGAGCCCGGGCAGATGCCGCCGCCGGACTCCCTGCCTGGCGCCATCTTCCTGCCGCCGGGGGGCTGGGCGCCGCACCACGCGCATGACGTGCTGATCGTCTGCTCCTCCGAAACGGCGGATGCCATCGCCGCCCTGTTCGGCCGGGCGGTGCTGGAGCGGGTTTCCGGCTGGGACGGCATCCATCCCCAGCTGCACGACCACCTCGCCTCCCTGGGCAAGGAGATCCGAACCGTGCCCGTGCCGCTGGGCCTGCGCGAGCGGGCGGAGCAGCACCAGCCGCGCAACCGCACCCTGCTGCGCGAACTGCTGGAAAGCGGCAACTGGGACGCACGGGGCTGGAGCGAACCCAGGCCGCAACTGGGCCAGGCCCTGGCGGAGCTGCTGCGCGCGGTGGAGGAGGTCCTGGAGGCGCGGCCCGAAGCGGCGCTGGAACGGCTCCGCGCCCTGCTGGACCGCGAGCCGCCGCTGGCGGTGCTGGAAGGCGCCGCCTCCGTGGCCGCCGATGCGCTGCTGGCCCAGGGGCGGAAGCGGGATGCCTATGCGCTGCTGCTGATGCGCGTCCTGGCAGCGCTGGTGCCGGAGCCGGGCTGGCTGGAGGATGGGGAGTTCCATCGCAACCTGACCCGGCTGAGCGAGGCGGGCGGGCCGCTCACCGGCCAGCAGGCGAGCTGCGCCGCGATCGAGGCGCTGCTGGACGAGGCCCCCATGGCGCCGGTGGTGCGGGAGGTCTGGACGGCGCTGCTGCGCCTGCTTCCCTGGGACCGGCTCTCGGCCGAGGCGGCGCGGGTGGCGGAGTTCTTCGGCCAGGACATCGCGGTGATGAGCCGCCGCTTCTGGAAGCTGTTGAACGGCAACCGGATCGACGAGGCGGCGGCGCTGGCGGCGCGGATGCGGCAGGCGGCGCCGGGCGACTGGCGCGGCGTCGATCATCTCGGCCATGTGCATTCGCGCCGGGGCGAGATCCGGGCGGCGCTGGACTGCGCCACCGCCGCCCTGGCCATGGAGCCGGAGAACTGGGGGCTGCTGGCCCGCGTCGGCAAGCTGCACGAGCAACTCGGGCAGCTCCCCCAGGCGCGGCGCCACATGGAGGAGGCGTTGGCCCGCAACGCCGACCACCATGTGCGGGCCGGCTATGCCCATCTCCTGGCCCGGATGGGGGAGACCGAGGAGATGCGGCGCTTCGTGTCCCACTGTCTGGCCGAGGCGCCGGAGGATGCCTGGCTGCGCGACGCGCTGGGGCCGCTGGTGCCCCAGGCGGCCTGACCCCCGGACCGGAAAGGGCGTCAGCGCCAGTCCGGCTCGGGGTCGTAGCGGACGAAGGTGAAGCAGAGGCCGGTGGGCGGGGCGGTCTGCCCGGCCTTGCGGCGGTCCCGGCCTTCCAGCAGGGCACGGGGCCAGTTCGCCGGGCGGCGGCCCATCCCGACCTCGTAGAGCGTGCCGACGAGGTTGCGGATCTGGTGGTGCAGGAAGGATCGCGCTTCCGCCACGACGAGGATCTCGTCCCCCTGCCGCATCACGTCCAGCCGGTCCAGCGTGCGGATCGCGTCCTTCGCCTGGCAGGAGCTGGCCCGGAAGGCGGAGAAATCGTGCCGCCCCAGCAGGGCCTGCGCCGCCGCGTGCATTGCCTCCGCATCCAGGCGGCGGGGGACATGCCAGACGCGGTTCTCGTCCAGGGCCGGGCGCGCCGGGCGGTTCAGGATGCGGTAGCGGTAGCCGCGGTGCCGGGCGGAGAAGCGGGCGTTCCAGTCCTCCGCCACCCGGGCCGCGGCGATCACTGCCACCGGCTGCGGGCGGGAATGGAAGTTGATCGCCTCCCGCAGCCGCTCCGGCGCCAGATCGGCGGCGAGGTGCAGGCTGACGACCTGACCCTCGGCATGCACGCCGGAATCGGTGCGCCCGGCGCACTGGGCCGTGACCGCCGCACCGCCGTTCAGGGAGAAGGCGGCCTCCTCGATCACCTGCTGCACGCTGGGCAGCCCGTCCTGCCGCTGCCAGCCGGCGAAGGGGGTGCCGTCATACTCCACCCGAAGCGCGTAGTTCGGCACGGTTCAGGCGTCCGGCGGAAGGGGCAGCACCGTGCCGGGCGTCAGGGCATAGCCGCGCAGGAAGGCATCGGCCTCCATCGGCGCGCGGCCCGGGCGCTGGAGCCGCAGCAGGCGCAGCGCGGTGCCGCCGCCGCAGGCAATGCGGGGCAGGGTGTCGAGCACCGTTCCGGGCGCTGCATCGGCGGTGCCGGCGGGTTCCGCCGCCAGCACGCGGA
>NZ_BDLP01000139.1:0-11135 GCF_001950415.1 Roseomonas sp. TAS13 | reverse complement strand
TCGCCTTACGGTGGAGCTGTGCGTAGATGTGATCAAGAGACAGGCCGGAGGCATCGCGTTCCAGCCCCTCCGCCGCGCCTTCGCGCAGGGTGAGGCCCGGCACCGCTCGCAGCAGGCCCTGCACGGCGGTGCGGTAGAGCGCCCGGTCGGCCTGGGCGCGCGGCCCGCGCACCGCTGGTCCCTTGCTAGCGTTCAGCAGCTTGAAATGGATGCCTGCCGCATCGGCGGCCCGGCCCATGATGCCGTCCAGCGCATCGACCTCGCGCACCAGATGCCCTTTGCCGACCCCGCCGATCGCCGGGTTGCAGGACATCTCTCCCAGCCGGTCCAGCCGGTGGGTCAGCAGCAGCGTGCGCGCCCCGCAGCGCGCGGCAGCGGCGGCGGCCTCGGTGCCGGCATGGCCGCCACCCACCACCACAACATCCCAGAAGCTCTCACTCATGCGGGCCCGTATAGCGCCAGGGCCGGGCCGGTGCATCCTCCTTGGCAGGGGGAAGGCTGGTGGTTGCCCGCCGGGGGAGAGGCGCTGCCTCTCCGCCCGGACCCCTCTCCGCCGGGGACCGAAGCCGCTCCCCGGACCCCGGGGCTTGCGTTGGCTCTGGTGGTGGCTGTTGCCCTGCGGCCTGATCCTTGGGAGCAGGTGGCAACGCGGGGCCCGCGAAAAGAAGAGAAACACCGTCTCCGCGCTGGCGGCGCGGTCCGATCACCGGAAGAACCAACTCACTGGGTCCAGGCCGCGCAGCGTCCTGGCGGATGAGGGGGTCCGGGGGAAAAGGCGGAGCCTTGTCCCCCGAGGAGGAGCGACGCCAGCCTTATTTCTTCTCGACGTTCCAGAAGGTCAGCACCGGCCCCGGCACGAAGCCGGAGACGTTGCTGCGGCGGGCGTAGGGCTGGTCGAACTGGCCGAGGAGGCGGTAGGGCTGCACTTCGGTCAGGCGCTTGTGCAGGGCGACCACCGCCTTCTGCTGCGCCTCCGGTCCGATCGCCTCGACATAGGCGTTGCGCAGGCGCTCGGCCTCCGCGTCGCAGGGCCAGCCGGCCCAGGCGCGGTCGCAGGCCATGTTCGTGCCGATATTGGTGATCGGCGACTGCATGGTGGCGGCGGAGGCGAAGGTGACGAAGAGGTTCCAGCCGCCCTGGTCCGGCGGGTCCTTCTTCGGCTGGCGGGAGGTCACGGTGCCCCAGTCCTGGAACTGGACATCCACGTTCATGCCGCCTTCCTTGAGGTTGGCGGCGGCGACCTCGGCCATGCGGCCGATGGCGGGAATGTCGTTGGTGGTGATCAGCACCACCTTCTCGCCCTTGTAGCCAGCCTCGGCCAGGAGCTGCTTCGCCCGGGCGACGTTCGGCTTGGCATAGGGCTCGGAACCGGCCTCCGTACCGTTCGGGCTGCCGCAGACGAAATAGCTGCCGCAGGTCTTCCACCATTTCTCGTCGCCCACCCCGGCCGCCAGCGCATCCTCCTGGTTCACCAGATAGGCCATGGCCAGCCGCGCCCGCGGGTCGTTGAAGGGCGGGAAGAGGTGGTTCGGGCGCAGCATCGCCTGGTTGGTGGTGTACTTGTCCACCACGATGCCCCGCGCGCCTTCCAGCATCGGCAGGAGGTCCTGGGCCGGCTGCTCCCAGACGTCGATCTCGCCCGTCCGCAGGGCCGAGGCTGCCGTGGCCGGGTCGGGCATGATGTGCCATTCGACGCGGTCCAGCTTCACCACCCGGCCGCCGGCCAGCCCATCGGGCGGCTCGGCGCGGGGAACGTAGTCCGGGTTGCGGTCGTAGACGACCAGCGCCCCGGGCCGCCAGGCCTCCTTGTTGAAGCGGAAGGGGCCGGAGCCGATCGCCGTCGTGACCGGCGTGGTGGGATCGGTCCGCGCATCGGCCTCGCGCATGATCGCGGGAATCTGCCCGACCGCCGAGCCCAGCATGAAGGGCACGCTGCCGGTCGGCCTGTTCAGCTTCAGCGTGAAGCTGCGGTCGTCCACCGCCTCCAGCGAGGCGGTGTATTCGCGCAGCTTGGCGCCCGCCGTGTCGCGCGCCATCCAGCGGTTCAGTGAGGCCACCACGTCGCGCGAGGTCACCGGCTGCCCATCGTGGAACTTCAGCCCGTCGCGGAGATGGAAGCTCCAGGTCAGGTTGTCGGGCGAGGTCTCGAACCGATCCACCATCTGCGGCTTCGGCTGGAGCTGCGAATCCCAGGAGAAGAGCGTCTCGTAGATCATCGTCCCGTGGATACGGGTGATGAGGATCGAGGCCACCACCGGGTCCAGCGTGCGCAGATCGGCATGCGGCGCCACGCGCAGCACCTTGTCGGGCGTGGTCTGGGCCTGGGCGGGGAAGACCAGGGAAAGGGCGAGGGGCGCTGCGGCCATCAAGGCGGCGGCGCGACGGGAAAGGGTCATCGGCGGAGTCCAGCAGGTTCTTCCAGCGGCACGAGTGCATCACCCGCCCGCCCTGGTGTCCATGACCCCGCCGTCATCCGCTGCGAAGGGCGGAGATGTTTATTCTCCCGCGCGCCGGAATATTGCACGATAAAACTACGTTCATAAAATTGACCAACGCTTGAACGGCGTGCTTCATCGGAAGCCAAGAAACGGGTGCGGCAGATCCGCCACCCTGGCTTTCCGATGGGGGTTCCGCCATGCCGCCGACACGCCGCCACATGCTCCTCTCGCTGGCCGCCCTCGGCTGCGCCGGGCTGCCGCGTGCCGCCTGGGCCGCGCCGCCGACAGAATTCCATATCGGCTACCAGAAGATCGGCCTCCTCGTTGTCGCGCGGCAGCAGCACCTGATCGAGCAGCGGCTGGCCGAACCCAGGATTCCCGTCACCTGGTCCGAATTCGCCGCCGGCCCGCCGCTGCTGGAGGCGCTGAACGCCGGCAGCATCGATTTCGGCTATACCGGCGACGCGCCGCCGATCTTCGCGCAATCCGCCGGGGCCGAGCTGGTCTATGTCGCCGCCACCCCGCCCAGCGGTGCGGGCGAGGCCATCATCGTGCGGGACGCCTCGCCGATCCGCTCCGTGGCCGGGCTGCGCGGCCGGCGCGTCGGCTTCACCCGTGGCTCCAGCGCGCACAACCTCACCGTCGCTGCTCTGGAGAAGGCGGGGCTCGCCTATGGCGACATCACGCCCGTCCTGCTGAGCCCGGCCGACGCCGCCGCCGCCTTCGGGCGCGGCGACATCGATGCCTGGACGATCTGGGACCCCTTCCTGGCCCTGGCACAGGCGCGGGAGAAGGTGCGCGTCCTGGCCACGGCGCCGGAGATCGCCCCGACCAACTCCTTCCTGCTCGCCCGCCGCGCCTTCGCCGAGAAGCACCCGCAGGTGATCGTGCAGGCGCTGGAAGGGCTGAAGCAGGCCGCCGCCTGGGCCGCGAGCCACCGGGGCGAGGTCGCCTCGGCCCTGTCCGAAGTGACCGGCGTCGAGATCAAGGCCCAGACCGTGGCCGCCGAACGCACCGATTTCGGCATCCTGCCGCTGAGCGACGAGATCATCGCGCACCAGCAGGCCACCGCAGACCGCTTCCTGAAGCTCGGCCTGATCCGCCGCCCCGTCCGGGTGCGCGACGCCGTCTGGACGCCGCCCCGCGCCTGAACCACCCTTTCGACGAGCACCCCGCATGACCGACACGCCGATCCGCTTCTTCTGGTTCATCCCCACCCATGGCGACGGGCGCTATCTCGGCTCCGGGGAGCAGCAGCGCCCGCCCGAGTTCCGCTATTTCCGCGAGGTCGCCCAGGCCGTGGACCGCCTGGGCTACGAGGGCGTGCTGCTGCCCACCGGCCAGAACTGCGAGGACAGCTGGATCACCGCCGCCGGCCTGGCGCCGGCCACGGAGCGGCTGAAGTTCCTCGTGGCGCTGCGCCCCGGCGTCACCACCCCGGCCTTCGCCGCGCGCCAGACCGCGGCGCTGGACCGGCTGGCCGATGGGCGCCTGCTGCTCAACGTCGTGGTCGGCGGCAATCCGCGCGAGCTGGCGGCGGATGGCGTCTTCCTGCCGCATGACGAGCGCTATGCCCAGGCCGCCGAGTTCCTGCGCATCTGGCGCGGGCTGCTGTCCGGCGAGCGGGTGAACCACGACAGCCGGTACTTCCGCATGGAGGACGGGCATCTCGACCTGACCGCCTTGCAGCAGCCCCATCCGCCGCTCTGGTTCGGCGGCTCCTCCGAGGCCGGGCAGGATCTCGCCGCCGAGCAGGTCGAGACCTATCTCACCTGGGGCGAGCCGGTGGCCCAGGTGGCCGAGAAGGTCGAGGCCGTGCGCCGCCGCGCCGCCTTGCGCGGCCGCAGGGTCCGCTTCGGCATTCGCCTGCACTTCATCGTGCGCGAGAACGAGGACGAGGCCTGGAGGGCTGCCGAGACGCTGATCTCCCGCGTGTCCGACAAGGCCATCGAGGTGGCGCAGCAGCGCTTCCTGAAGGAGATGGACAGCGTCGGCCAGCGCCGCATGGCCGAGCTCCATGGCGGCCGCCGCGACCGCCTCGTGGTGGCGCCCAACCTCTGGGCCGGCGTCGGCCTGATCCGCGGCGGCGCCGGCACCGCCCTGGTCGGCACCCCCGCCCAGGTCGCCCAGCGCCTGCGCGAATACCAGCAGGTCGGCATCGAGACGGTGATCGGCTCCGGCTACCCCCATCTGGAGGAAGCCTACCGCGTCGCCGAACTCCTCTTCCCCGCCCTGGGCATCGAGAACCACCGCCAGCGCCGCCAGCACGCCTCCGTCAGCAGCGAATTCGCCACCGCCGAAGCCGCCGAAACCGCCCGCGTCGCGGCGTCCTGAAGAGAGGGTCGGGCCGGGGCCAGAGGGGCTCTGCCCCTCTGGACACCCCGCCCAGGGACGTTAGTCCCTGGGAACCCTGTGAGCGCTCCGCGAGGAGGGGAACGGGATGCCGGTCACCATCTGGCGAAACGGCGGTCAGCCCCTCCTCGCGGAGTGCTCATGGCGGGGTTTCGGAGGGATACCATCCCCCTGAGCGGAGGGTCCGGGGTCGGGGCACTGCCCCGACGAGCCTCCCGGAGCGCCACGCCAGACCCCCTTCAGCTCCCGCGGGCGAGGCGGCCGTCGATGCCGGGGAGGGGTTTGCCGGCGGAGAGGTAGTCGATCAGGGCATCCTCCAGCGGCGCACCGTTGTCGTAGTGTTCCAGCGCCTTGTCGCGGAAGCTGTCATAGCCGTCACCGCCCTGGCGCATGAAGTTGTTGGTGACGATGCGATAGGCCTTCTCGGGATCATAGGGCTTGCCGCCGATCTCCAGGCTCACGACGCGTTCGCCGGGCGGGCGCTGGATGTTCCAGACCACGCGCATCCCGGCCACCTGCGGGAAGCGACCGATGCTTTCCGGGGCGCGGGAAAGGCCATTCTCCAGCGCGGCCTTGATGTCCGACCCCTTCAGCGTCGCGGTGGCCAGGGTGTTGTTGAAGGGCAGCATGGCCAGGATGTCGCCCATGGTCACCGTGCCCTCCACCAGCCCGGTGCGCATGCCGCCGCCATTGGTGATGGCGGCATCGGCCTTCGGCATGGCGGCCAGCATGGCATCGGCCATCAGGTTGCCCAGGGCGCATTCGCCGGTGCGGCAGCTCTCGTTGCTCAGCGTCGCCGGCATCGTGGTCACCGGCTTGCGGCGTAGCTCCTCCAGCGGCCTGGCATAGGTGGCGACGATGGCGGCGACCGCCGGGTCGGGGGCGACGTCCATGGTCAGCTCGCGCATCAGCCCGCGATGCGACAGCACGCGGCTCTCCGGCGAGAGGTCGAGGTCCAGCCGGCCGAGATAGCGGCTGTAGCAGCCCGCCTGCACGATGCGGACGAGGCCCGCCGGCCCCTGCTCCATCACCGGGTCCGGGCCCTCCGCCCCGTCCAGCCCATTGGCCAGCAGCGTGTGCGAATGGCCGCCGACGATCAGGTCGATGCCCGCCACGTCGCGCGCCAGCTTGCGGTCGGATTCCAGGCCGAGATGCGACAGCACCAGCACCGTGGCGGCGCCTTGGGCACGGAGTTGCGGCAGAACGCGCTCCACCGCCGCGGCCGGGTCGCCGAAGCGCACCGTGGGGCCGGCGGAGGAGGTGACCGCCGTCTCCGGGGTGGTGAGGCCGATCACCGCCACCTTGCGCCCGCCGGCCTCCAGCATGGTCCAGGGGATCACGCGGTCGCGCAGCGCCGGCTCGTCCGCGAGGTCGAGATTGGCGGAGACGACCGGAAAGGGCAGCCGCTCCAGGTAGCGCGCGAGATTGGCCGGGCCGTTGTCGAACTCGTGGTTGCCCAGGGTCATGGCCTGGACGCCGTTGGCCACCTGCACCGCCGCCTCGGCCGCGCCGCGATGGAGGGTATAGAACAGCGTGCCGGTGAACTCGTCGCCGGCATCGAGCGTCAGCGGCGCATAGCCATCCGCCGTGGCGGCGGCCCGGGCCTCGCGGATCGCGGTGGCCAGCCGGGCAGCGCCGCCGAAGCAGGTCTTGCCTTCCCGGCAGGCCGCGCCGCCCGCCACGATCGGATCGTGGTGCGAATGGAAATCGTTGAAATGCACGATCGACACGCGCCCGGCGGGCTCCGCCTGCGCCCGCCGGATGCCCGGCATGGCCAGGGCGGGGAGAGCCAGCGAGGCGCCGAGCAGGCGGCGTCGGGAAAGGGAGAAGGTTTGGGGCACCAGGGAACCTCCGGGCCGCAAGCCAACGCGGCCGTCTTTGCCGATCCTTAGCCGAAAACCCGCCACGATTCGAAGATTGGATCGGCAAGCCACAGGGGGCAGGATTCCGTCCGGCCTCCCGTCGCCATGTGTCAACCAGAGCCTGGTTCTGGGTTATGGCTTGTGGGTCATGCCCCGGGCGGGGATGCGGGGAATCGGATGCAGGTCTATCTGCCGATCGCCGAAATGTCGGTGGATGCGCTTCTGCTGCTGGGGATCGGCGGTGGCGTCGGCTTTCTGTCGGGGCTGTTCGGCGTGGGCGGCGGCTTCCTGCTGACGCCGATCCTGATCCTGATCGGCATCCCCTCCCCCGTCGCCGTCGCCTCCGGCGCCAACCAGACGCTGGGCGCCTCCGTCTCCGGCCTGATCGCGCAGTGGCGGCGCGGCAATGTCGATATCCGCATGGGGCTGGTGCTGCTGGCGGGCGGCCTGACCGGCTCCACGCTCGGCACGCAGCTCTTCGTGCTGCTGCGGCGGATGGGCCAGGCGGACCTGGTCGTGTCGCTCTTCTACATCGTCGTGCTGGGCTCGGTCGGGGCGCTGATGGTGCGCGAGAGCGTGCGCGCCATCCTGCGCCGCCGCGCGGGCATCGTGCCGAAGCGGCTGCACCAGCATTCCTGGGCGCATGGCCTGCCGCTCAAGATCCGCTTCCGCAAGTCGCGCCTCTACATGTCCGCCATCCCGCCCTTCGCCGTGGGGGCGGGGATCGGCCTGCTCTCGGCCATCATGGGCGTGGGCGGCGGCTTCATGCTGGTGCCGGCGATGATCTACCTGCTCGGCATCCCGACCTCCGTCACCATCGGCACCTCGCTCTTCCAGGTCACCTTCGTCACCGCCAGCGTGACGCTGCTGCAGGCGTTGCAGACCGGCTCGGTGGATATCGTGCTGACGCTGCTGCTGCTTCTGGGCGGCGTGGCCGGGGCGCAGTTCGGGGCCGCCTGGGGCAACCGGCTGCGGGGCGAGGAAATGCGCGCCCTGCTCGGCTCGCTGGTGCTGACGGTGGCGCTCAGCCTGCTGTGGGAACTGCTGCGCACGCCCGACAGCCTCTATGCCATCGGTCCCGTGCGGTGAAAGCCGGCGGGATGGGAAAGCCGGCCAGGAGGATGGGCTGGACGGTGGCGCGCGGGTTGTGAGATTCGGCGGTTCGGAACAAGGCAAGGCCCGGCAGGGGCCCGCCCCGCGCCGGGTGGCCGTGACATGCGCGCTGGCGGCCTTTCTGCTGCCTGCCCTGTTGTCGGGCACCCTTTCGGCCCAGCCGGTGCCCCCCCTGCCGCCGCCGCCGCCGGCGCCCCCCCCGCTGCAAGGGTCCCCGGCGCTGGTCACCCAACTCGGCCAGCCCAGCGTGGAGGTCACCACCGCCTTCGCCGGCACCGACGTGCTGGTCTTCGGCGCCACCGAGCGTCCCATTGGCCCCTCGGGCGACAACGTCATCGTGGTGGGACAGGGCCCGGCGCAGTCGCAGGTCGTTCGTCGCCGGACCCGCGTGCTCGGGGCCTGGATCAACGGCCGCTCCGCCCGCTTCGACGACGTGCCCTCCTGGTATGCGCTGACCGGCACGGAACCGCTCCGGAGCCTGTTGGGCCAGGACGAGCGCCGCGCCCTGCAACTCGGCCTGAACGCCCTGGCCCGTCGCGTTCAGGGCAGCAGCGACCCGGATTTCCGGCAGGCACTGGTGGACCGCAAGGTGGCGGCCAATCTCTGGCAGGAAGACAAGGCACCCGTCCAGGTCTCCGGTGGCCGGCTTTTCCACGCCCGGCTGTCGCTGCCCTCCATCGTGCCGCCCGGGAGCTACTTCGTGCAGGTGCTGCTGGTGCGCGAGGGACGGGTCGTGGCGCGGCAGGAGCTGCCCTTCGAGGTGCGGCGCGTCGGCACCGCAGCCGAGATCACCACCGTCTCGCACGAGCAGCCGCTGCTCTATGGCCTGGCCTGCATCGCCCTGGCTGCCTTCGCCGGCTGGATCGGCAGCGTCATCTTCCGGCGTTGAACGCCGTTTCCCGGTGGCGGGGAGCCGCCACGGAGCACCCCTTGCCGTGCATGGCCGATCCGATCCGCCGAGAAACCATGTTGCACCGGGCGGCGGACGGGGCCACATGCCGCGCGAAGGGAACCCGCCGCCATGTTCATCGAGACCGAATCCACCCCGAATCCCGCCACGCTGAAGTTCCTGCCCGGCCAGGACGTGATGGGCGCGCGCGGCACCGCCGACTTCCCCGATGCGGAGCAGGCGGCCCGTTCCCCGCTGGCGGAGCGGCTTTTCCGGCTGGAGGGCGTGGCGCGGGTCTTCCTGGGCGCCGATTTCGTGACCGTCACCAAGGGCGAGGACGCCGAATGGCAGGGCCTGCGCCCGCAGGTGCTGGGCGCGCTGATGGAGCACCTGATGGCCGGCCGCCCGATCCTGGCCGGAGAGCCTATCGAGGTCGTCGAGGAGGAGGACACCGATCCCGCCGATGCCGAGGTGGTGGCCCAGATCAAGGAGCTGCTGGACACCCGCGTCCGCCCGGCGGTGGCCGGCGATGGCGGCGACATCGTGTTCCGCGGCTTCCGTGACGGCATCGTGCGCCTGCACATGCAGGGCGCCTGCTCCGGCTGCCCGTCTTCCCGCGCCACGCTGAAGCACGGCGTCGAAACGATGCTGCGGCATTATGTGCCGGAGGTTGTGGCGGTGGAGCAGGTCGAGGCCTGACCGCTCCTGGCCCGGCCCCGGGAGCGGGGTCGGGGCCGGCGTTCAGCCGGGGATGAAGACGGTGCTGCCGGTGGTGCGGCGGGCCTCCAGCGCGCGATGCGCCTCCGCCGCGTCGTGCAGCGGCCAGTGCTGGTTCACCACGATCTCGACCTTGCCGGTTTCCACCGCCTCGAAAAGGCTGTTCGCGCTGGCCACCATGTCGGCGCGTTTCGCCGTATAGGTCGACAGCGTCGGCCGCGTCAGGAAGAGCGATCCCTTGGCCGCCAGCAGGCCGGGATCGACCGGCGGCACGGGGCCGGAGGCATTGCCGTAGGTGACCATGGTGCCGAGCGGCGCCAGGCAGTCCAGCGAAGCCATGAAACTGTCCTTGCCGACGCTGTCATAGACGACCGGCAGCATCGCGCCGCCGGTGATCTCCTTGACCCGCTGCGGCAGGTCCTCGTCCGGCAGGATCACGTGCGCCGCGCCATGCGCCCGGGCGAGCTCGGCCTTTTCCGGCGCGCCGACCGTGCCGATCACGGTGCAGCCCAGGGCCTTGGCCCATTGGCACAGGATCAGCCCGACCCCGCCCGCCGCGGCATGGACAAGGATCGTCTGCCCCGCCTTCACCGGGAAGGTCCGGTGCAGCAGGTACTGCGCCGTCATGCCCTGCAGCATCATGGCCGCGGCGGTCTCGTCCGCAATCGCCGGCGGCAGCTTCACCAGCAGGTCGGCGCGCACCACGCGGGCTTCGGAATAGGCGCCGATCGGGCCGGTGCCATAGGCGACGCGGTCGCCGGGGGCGATGTCGGTGACGCCATCGCCCACCGCCTCGACCACGCCCGCCGCCTCCATCCCGATCACCGCCGGCAGGCTGGGCGCCTTGTAGAGCCCGGTCCGGAAATAGACGTCGATGTAGTTCAGCCCGACCGCGGTGTGGCGCACCAGCGCCTCGCCGGGCTTGGGCGCGGGGAGCGGGACCTCCTCCCAGAGCATCTTCTCGGGGCCGCCATATTCATGGATGCGGATGGCATGGTTCATGGGAGGAGTTCCTGAACGAAGGCGGCTTCGAGGCGGAGGAGGTAGCGCTTGGTCTCCGCGCCTCCCTCGCCGGAATAGCCGCCGAGCCGGCCGCTGGCGGCGACCACACGGTGGCAGGGGATGATGATCGGGATCGGATTGGCGCCGCAGGCCATGCCCACGGCCCGTGCGGAGGAGTTCAGTGTCCTGGCGATCTCGCCATAGCGGGCGGTGCGTCCGGGCGGTATTTCCCGCATGGCCTGCCAGACGCGTTTCTGGAACTCCGTGCCATGGGGGGCGAGCGGCAGGCGGAAATCGCCCCGCTTGCCGTCGAACCAGTCATGAAGCTGTTCCCGTGCCTCGGCCAGCAGGGGGGTTACGGTCTGGTCCCTGCCGCGCCCCCAGTCGAGGGCGACGACCTGGCCATCCTCTTCCGACACGGTGAGCTCGCCGAGTGGCGAGTGGAGCGTGAGTTGCGGCATGTCGGGCGGATTGGCCCTCTCCTGCCCGCGATCGTCAAGCTCCCTGGCCGGGATGGCTGCGGCGCGGGAACGCGCCGTGGTGGAATCGGGCCGGATCATTCGCGTGGACCGGGCGTGGAAAGCCGGGGGCAGGTCCTGGGCGGCGAGGCACGATCGGCCTGGGCGCGCCGGCCGGGCGCCCATCCCGGCAGGCGGGCCGCCGGGCCCGGCCCACGGTCGGAGTGGAAGCGGCATGGCCCGGCCGCCGGAGGCTGGGGCAGGGGATCAGGCCCGGTGCAACTGCGTGACCAGCGCCGCCACC
>NZ_BDLP01000138.1:0-11187 GCF_001950415.1 Roseomonas sp. TAS13 | reverse complement strand
GCGCCGAAGCCGGGAACTCCCTGAGCCGGGAACCCCCTGAGCCGGGAACCCCCTGAACGGACCGGCGCCGTGCGGAGTGGCCTCCCCCCGGTCTCTCCTGCCGGGCACGGGGCGGCTCTCCGGCAGGGTCGTTGCCCGATGGCCTCGCGCTGCGGCGCGAGGAGGGCTACCCTGGAAGCTTCGACGAACCGAGGGCCCGAAGGGCTACACCCATGAGTGACGATTTCCACCGCATCCGCCGCCTTCCCCCCTATGTCTTTGCCGAGGTGAACGGCGCCAAGGCCAAGGCGCGTGCCGCCGCGGAGGACATCGTGGACCTCGGCATGGGCAACCCCGACAGCCCCACGCCGCCGCATATCGTGGCCAAGCTGGTGGAGGCGGTGCAGGACCCGCGCACCCACCGCTATTCCGCCTCCAAGGGCATCCCCGGGCTGCGCAAGGCGCTGGCGAACTACTACGCCCGCCGCTTCAACGTGCAGCTCGACCCGGAAACCGAGGTCGTGGCCACGCTGGGCTCGAAGGAAGGGCTGGCGAACCTCGCCCAGGCCATCACCTCGCCCGGCGACACGATCCTGGTGCCGAACCCGTCCTATCCGATCCACCAGTTCGGCTTCATCATCGCCGGCGCCTCGGTGCGCAGCATCCCGCACACGCCGGACGAGGAGATGCTGCGCGCCATCGACCGCGCGGTGCGCCATTCCGTGCCCGCGCCCACCGCGCTGATCGTGAACTTCCCCTCCAACCCGACGGCGCTGCTGGCCGATCTCGACTTCTACCGGGAGGTCGTGGCCATGGCGCGGAAGCACGGCTTCTACGTGCTCTCCGACCTCGCCTATGCCGAGCTGTACTTCGGCGACAAGGTCCCCCCCTCCATCCTGGAGGTCCCGGGCGCCAGGGACGTGGCCGTGGAGTTCACCTCCATGAGCAAGACCTACAACATGCCCGGCTGGCGCATGGGCTTCGCCGCCGGCAACCGCAAGCTGATCGCCGCGCTGACGCGGGTGAAGTCCTATCTCGACTACGGCGCCTTCACGCCGATCCAGGTCGCCGCCACCGCCGCGCTGAACGGGCCGCAGGACTGCGTGGCCGAGATGCGCACCCTGTACCGCGACCGGCGCGACCTGCTGGTCAAGGGGCTGCGGCAGGCGGGCTGGGACGTGCCGCTGCCGGAGGGCTCGATGTTCGTCTGGGCGCCGATCCCGGAGCGCTTCGCCCATCTCGGCTCGGTGGAGTTCTCCAAGCTGCTGCTGGCCCGGGCCAAGGTCGCCGTCGCCCCCGGCATCGGCTTCGGCGAATACGGCGACGGCCATGTCCGCATCGCCACGGTGGAGAACGCGCAGCGCATCCGCCAGGCGCTGCGCGGCATCCGCTCCTTTCTGGCCGCCGATAACGGCGGCCCCTCGACCGACACTTCCGCGGAGCTCGTGCGCGCTTGACCCGTCCCCTTTCCGTCGCCCTGGCCGGTCTCGGCACCGTCGGCGCGGGCACCCTGCAGATCCTGCGCGCGAATGCCGAGCTGATCGCCGCCCGCGCCGGCCGCCCCATCGCCGTGACCGCCGTGGCGGCGCGCGACCGCTCGCGCGACCGCGGCATCCCGCTGGACGGGCTGCGCTGGTACGACGACCCTGTCGCCCTCGCCCATGATCCGGCGGTGGACGTGGTGGTCGAGGCGATCGGCGGTTCCGAGGGCGCCGCCCGCGCCACGGTCGAGGCGGCGCTCGCCGCCGGCAAGCCGGTGGTGACGGCGAACAAGGCGCTGCTCGCCGTGCACGGCGCCGCGCTGGCCCGCTCGGCGGAGATGCGGGGCGTGCCGCTGGCCTTCGAGGCGGCGGTGGCCGGCGGCATCCCGGTCATCAAGGCGCTGCGCGAGGGGCTGGCGGCCAACCGCTTCCAGCGCGTCACCGGCATCCTGAACGGCACCTGCAACTACATCCTGACGCAGATGCGCGAGCGCGGGCGGGAATTCGCCGAGGCGCTCGCCGACGCCCAGCGGCTGGGCTATGCCGAGGCCGACCCCTCCTTCGACATCGACGGCGTGGACGCGGCGCACAAGCTCGCCATCCTGGCCGCGCTCGCCTTCGGCCGCCCGGTGGACTTCTCCGCCGTGCATGTCGAGGGCATCCGCAACGTCACCGCGCTCGACATCAAGCTGGCCGAGGAACTCGGCTACCGCATCAAGCTGCTGGGCCTGGCGCGCTGCACCGAGCGGGGCGTGGAGACGCGGGTGCATCCCTGCATGATCCCCGCCGCCTTCCCGCTGGCCCGCGTGGACGGCGTCTTCAACGCCGTGGTGGCGGAGGGCGACTTCGTCGGCCGCGTGGTGCTGGAAGGCCGCGGCGCGGGCGCCGGGCCGACCGCCTCGGCCGTGGTGGCGGACCTGATCGACATCGCGCGCAACCGGCACACGCCCGTCTGGGGCGCCGGCCTGGACGACCTCGCGCCGCTGCCCTCCCTGCCGATGGAGGAGCGCACCGGCGCCTACTACCTGCGGCTGATGGTGGTGGACCGGCCCGGCGTCATCGCCGACGTGACCGGCGCGCTGCGCGATTCCGGCATCAGCCTGGAATCCATGCTGCAGCGCGGCCGCGCCCCGGGCGAGGCGGTGCCCGTGGTGCTGACCACGCATGATTCGTCGGAGCGCGCGATGCGCAAGGCCATCGCGCGGATCGAGGCTTTGGAGACGGTGCTGGAATCCCCGGCGCTGATCCGGATCGAGAGTTTCTGAGGAGAGCGGGAAGCGATGAGCGAAAGCGGCATGTCCCTGAAGGCGGACCGCAACCTGGTCATGGAGCTGGTCCGGGTGACCGAGGCGGCGGCGCTCGCCTGCTCCTCCTGGATCGGGCGAGGCGACAAGAACGCCGCCGACGGCGCGGCGGTGGACGCCATGCGCCGCGCCTTCGATGCGGTCGCCATCGCCGGCACCGTGGTCATCGGCGAGGGCGAGATGGACGAGGCGCCGATGCTCTACATCGGCGAGAAGGTGGGCCTCGGCGGGCCGGAGATGGACATCGCCGTGGACCCGCTGGAAGGCACCAACATCTGCGCCACCGGCGGGCCGAACTCCATCGCCACGCTGGCGGTGGCGGAAAAGGGCGGCTTCCTGCACGCGCCCGACATCTACATGGACAAGCTCGCCATCGGCCCCGGCCTGCCGGAAGGGGTGGTGGACCTCGACGCCTCGCCCGAGGAGAACCTGCGCGAGCTGGCCAAGGCCAAGAAGGTCTCGATCAACGACCTGATGGTCTGCACCCTGGGCCGCGACCGCCACAAGCCGCTGATCGAGGCCTGCCGCCGCGCCGGGGCGCGCATCACCCTGCTGCCGGATGGCGACGTGGCCGGCGTGGTGGCCTGCGCGCAGGAGGATTCGGGCATCGACATCTACATGGGCTCGGGCGGCGCGCCGGAGGGCGTGCTGGCCGCCGCCGCGCTGCGCTGCACCGGCGGCCAGATGCAGGGCCGCCTGCTCTACGAGGACGACGCGCAGATCGCCCGCGCCAAGGAGATGGGCATCACCGACCCGAACCGGAAGTTCCTGGTGGAGGACATGGCCAGGGGCGACGTGATGTTCGCCGCGACCGGCGTGACCTCCGGTGCCTTCCTGCGCGGCGTGCGCCGTACCAAGACCGGCGCGGTGACGCATTCCATCATCATGCGCTCCAAGACCGGCACGGTCCGCTACATCGAGGGCCACCACAACTCCCAGCGCAAGCCCGGCAGCTTCTTTGCCTGAGGGAATGGGGCCTGAGGGGCTGGCCGCATCGGTGGCGGCGGAGCCTGTGCTGGGGGTGGCGCAGAGCGTCACCGGCCGGCGCTGGCTCTGGCGCGGCGGCGACGAGCGCCTGGGCCTCGCCATCGCGCAGCGGCTGGAACTCCCCGAGATCGTCGGCCGCCTGCTCGCCGGGCGCGGCGTGACCGCGGACACCGCGACGGATTTCCTCGATCCGACGCTGCGCGCGCTGCTGCCCGACCCGTCCTGCCTGAAGGACATGGATACGGCGGCGGCGCGGCTCGCCGATGCCGCGCGCCGGGGCGAGCATGTGGCCGTCTATGGCGACTACGACGTGGACGGCGCCTGCGCCGGCGCGCTGACCGTGCGCGTGCTGCGGGATCTGGGCTGCGAGGTCACGCATTACGTCCCCGACCGCATCCGGGAAGGCTACGGCCCCAACGGGCCGGCCATCGCCGGGCTCTGCGACCGGGGCGCGACGCTGGTCGTCTGCGTCGATTGCGGCATCGCGGCGCATGAGGCGCTGGAGGCGGCGCGCGGCCGGGCGGATGTGGTGGTCCTCGATCACCACAAGTCCGAGGGCCCGGTGCCCGATGTCGCGGCGGTGGTGAACCCGAACCGCCTCGACTGCCCCTCCGGCCTGCGGCATCTCTGCGCCGCCGCCGTCTGCTTCCTGGCCGCGGTGGCGCTGCTGCGCACGCTGCGCCGCACCGGCTTCTTCGCCCACCGGGCGGAGCCGCGCCTGCTGGCGCTGCTGGACCTCGTGGCACTGGCCACGGTCTGCGACGTGATGCCGCTGGTGGGGCTGAATCGCGCCCTGGTGGCGCAGGGCCTCAAGGTCATGGCCCGGCGCGAACATGCCGGGATCGCCGCGCTGCTGGAGATGGCGGCGGTGAAGGAGGCCCCCACCGCCCATACACTGGGCTTCGTGCTCGGGCCGCGCATCAACGCCTCCGGCCGGATCGGCGAGCCCGACCTCGCGCTGCGCCTGCTGCTGCTGGACGACCCGGTCGAGGCACGCGCCATCGCCGCCCGGCTCGACGAGGTGAACCGCCGGCGGCAGGAGGTGGAGGCCGACGTGCTGACCGGCGCCTTCGCCGAGGCGGAGCGGCAGGCCGAGGCCGGCAGCCCCGTGCTGATGATCTGCGGCGAGGGCTGGCATCCCGGCGTGGTCGGCATCGTGGCCGGGCGGGTGAAGGAACGCTTCAACCGCCCGACCCTCGTGGCCTCGCTGGCCGAGGGGCTGGCGCGCGGCTCGGGCCGCTCGGTGCCGGGGGTGGACCTCGGCGCGGCGGTGATCGCGGCACGGCAGTCCGGCCTGATGCTGACCGGCGGCGGCCACGCCATGGCGGCCGGCTTCTCCTTCGAGGCGGGGCGGATCGAGGAGGTGCGCGCCTTCCTCCACGAGCGTCTGGGCCATGCCAACGCGCTGCCCGCCGCGGCGGACCTGTCGGTGGAGGGCACGATCAGCGTCCAGGCGGCAACGGCGGGTTTCGCGGCGGAGGGCGGGCGGCTGGCGCCCTTCGGCCCCGGCAACGAGGAGCCGGTCTTCGCCATCCGCCGCGCCCGCATCGTCCGCGCCGACCGCGTGGGGCGGGAGGGCGGCACCGTCCGCGCCTTCCTGGAAGGCGAGGGGGGAGGGCGCCTGAAGGCCGTCTGCTTCCGCGCCAAGGAAGGCCCGCTGGCGCACCTCCTGCTCAATTCCGGCGGCCTGCCGCTGCATCTCTGCGGCACGCTGCGGGCGGAAAGCTGGAACGGCACGGTCTCCGCCTCGCTGCACGTCCAGGACGCCGCCCCGGCCCTGGAAGGCTGACCCAGGCAGCGGCGCCTCCCGGCCGCGCCGCGCTTCGTGGCCGGCCACCGGGGGAAAAGGTGAAGCCTTGTCCCCCGGAACGGCGCAACGACTCGGCCCGCTGACGCGCGGGCAAGGCGGTGCCGGGTTGAAACCCTGGCGTCCGGCCCCCATTCCGGAGCGGGGTCCCGGCAATCGGGCCGGCGGGCCCCGCATGGAACGGGGAGTCGCGACGATGCGCGCCTATCATCTGCCCAAGGCCGGGGCGATCGAGGACCTCACCCTCACCGCCCTGGAAACGCCACGCCCGGCCCGCCGGCAGGTGCTGGTGCGGATGCGGGCGGCCTCGCTGAACTACCGCGACCTCCTGGTGGCCACCGGCCGCTACGGCAAGACGGAGGTCCGGCCGGGGCTGGTGCCGTTGTCCGACGGGGCGGGCGAGGTCGCGGCGGTGGGGCCGGACGTGACCCGGGTGAAGGAAGGCGACCGGGTGGCCGGCATCTTCATGCAGGGCTGGATCGCCGGGCCGCCCGACGAATCCTACCGCGCCACCGCCCTGGGTGGCTCCATCGACGGGGTGCTGGCCGAGTACGTGCTCTTCGAGGAAGAGGGGCTGGTCCACCTGCCGGAACACCTGTCCTTCGAGGAAGGCGCCTGCCTGCCCTGCGCCGGGGTGACGGCCTGGAACGCCCTGACCGCGCTGCGCCCGGTCGGGCCGGAACAGACGGTGCTGCTGCTGGGCACGGGCGGCGTCTCGATCTTCGCGCTGCAATTCGCCCATGCCGCGGGGGCGCGGGTGATCGTGACCTCCTCCTCCGACGAGAAGCTGGCGCGGGCGAAGGAACTGGGCGCCGCCGAGGGCGTGAACTACCGCACCCACCCGGACTGGGAGAAGGAGGTCTGGGCGCTCACCGGCAAGCGGGGCGTGGACCATGTGGTGGAGGTCGGCGGGGCAGGGACCCTGCCGAAATCCATCGCCGCGACCCGCGTGGGCGGGGCCGTCCACCTCATCGGCGTGCTGACCGGGGGGCAGATCGACCCGCTGCCGGTCATGCAGAAGGCCATCGACCTGCGTGGCGTCTTCGTCGGCTCGCGCGAGATGTTCGAGGCGATGAACCGCGCCGTCGCCTTCCACCGGATCCAGCCGGTGATCGACCGGGTCTTCCCCTTCGAGGAAGCCCAGGCCGCCTATCGCCACCTGGAAAGCCAGGCGCATCTCGGCAAGGTGGTGATCCGCTTCGCCTGAGGCGGCAGCCGGCCGGGGGCAGGCAAGGCCCGCCCCCGGTCCCCTGCTTCAGCCCGCGAGCTTCGCGGCGATCTTCGCCACATGCGCGCCCTGGAAGCGGGCGAGCTCCAGCTCGTTCGTGGAAGGCTGCCGCTGTCCCTGCCCGCCGGCGATGGTGGAGGCGCCGTAAGGCGTGCCGCCGCTCACCTCGTCCAGCGTCACCAGCCCCTGCGCCGAATAGGGCAGGCCGACCAGCACCATCCCGTGGTGGAACAGCATCGTGTGCAGGCCCATCAGCGTCGTCTCCTGCCCGCCATGCTGGCTGGCGGTGGAGGTGAAGGCGGAGCCGACCTTGCCGATCAGCGCGCCCTTCGCCCAGAGGCCGCCGGTCTGGTCCCAGAACTGCGCCATCTGCGAGGTCAGCCGGCCATAGCGGGTCGGGCTGCCGACGATGATGGCATCGTACTCGGCCAGTTCCTGCGGGCTGGCCACGGGCGCCGCCTGATCCGCCTTGCCGCCGGCCGCGGCGAAGGCCGCCGGGTCCATGATCTCGGCCACGCGCTTGACCGTCACCTCGGCCCCGGCGCCGCGCGCGCCCTCGGCCACCGCCTGCGCCATGGTCTCGATATGGCCGTACATCGAGTAGTAGAGGACCAGAACCTTGGTCATGCCGTGTCTCCTCGGGGAAAACCCGGTCGCAGACTTGGACCGGGCGAGGGGGCCACGCCATCCGGGGCGTTATCATATCTCGTAATGGCGGCGATGGGCCCCGCGGATCGGCCGCCGGCCGGTGGCGCGTCGCGGCGCTTCCTGGCATTCGGGGGCGATGCGCCTCCACATCCAGAATCCCCCCGCCTCCGACCTCCGCATCACCCCGGCCCAGTGGGCGGCGGCGATCGCGCGCCACCCGGACATGGCCGGCATCGCCATGACCATGGCGGAAGACCCCCGGGGCCTGGAGGAAGGGCTGCGCGAGGCCGAGGTGCTGGTGACCTGGACGGGACTGCCCGGCGATCCCCTCCGCGCGGGGCCGTTGCGGCAACGCGCGCCGCGCCTGCGCATCCTGTCCTTCACCTCGGCCGGGGTGGACCGGCTGGCGCCCTTCGACTGGCTGCCGGAGGGCGTGGCGATGCTCAACAACCGCGGCACCCATGGGGACAAGGCGGGCGAGTTCGCCATCATGGCCCTGCTGATGCTGCGCAACCACATCCCCTTCTTCGCGGAATGCCAGCGGGAGGGACGCTGGGCGCCGCGCCTCGCCCCCAGCCTGGCCGGCGCCACGCTGGGCGTGCTGGGCCTGGGCGCGCTGGGCGGCGCCACGGCCCGCCGGGCGCGGCAGTTCGGCATGCGGGTCCTGGGCATCCGCCACGGCAGCGATCCCCATCCGGACTGCGACGAGACCTTCCCGCAGGAGGCGCTCGATTCAGTGCTGCCGCGCTGCGACATGCTGGTCCTGGCCTGCCCGCTCACCCCACGGACGCGCGGCATCCTGTCGCGGGAGCGCCTGTCGCGGCTGCCGCGCGGGGCAGGGGTGGTCAACATCGCGCGCGGCCCGGTCTGGGACCAGGATGCCGTCTGCGACCTGCTGGAAAGCGGCCACCTTTCCGCCTGCCTGACCGATGTAGCGGTGCCGGAGCCGCTGCCGCCGGAAAGCCGGCTCTGGCGCACGCCGGGCCTGTTCGTGACGCCCCACATGTCGGCGGACGACCCGCTGGTCTACAACGACCGCACGCTGGACATTCTGTTCGAGAACCTGCGGGCTGAACGCAAGGGGAACCCCCTGCCGAACCGCGTCGATCCCGGGCGCGGCTACTGAGGGAACGCGGCTGACGGCAAGGGCGGCCGCGGAGCCGAGGCCGGCATGGGCGGCGCGCACCGGACAGTTTGCCCTGCCCGGCACGCACCGCACCAGCCGGAGCGGGGAAAGGAAAGTCCCCCCGGACCGGGCCTCGATCCATGCCGGACCGCAACCCTGCCCTCTCCCACGCCCAGTATTGGCATCCGGGCGTGGCTCAGGTGGCGCGGCAGCGCCCCCTCGGCAAACCGGATGCACGAAACATTCAGGCCATGGCCGACCCTCCATGACGAGGGCCGGGGGCCAGATGCGAATGCTTCGCAGGATAGCGGATGAAGAGCGTCTCGCAAGAGACCGTAACACGCAGCGGGATTCCCGCAATAACCGAACATGGGCCGGAAGGCGGGAGACCGGAAACAAAGCGAAAGAGGCCGGGGCGGTCATCCCGCCCCGGCCCCACCGGTTCCCCCGCTCCGCGACGGCTCAGGCCGCTTCCAGCGCCTTCACGCCGGGCAGGGTCTTGCCCTCCAGCCATTCCAGGAAGGCGCCGCCGGCGGTGGAGACATAGGTCATGCGGTCGATCACCCCCGCATGGCGCAGCGCCGAGACCGTGTCCCCGCCACCGCCGATCGACTTCAGCCCGGCCGAGGCGCCCAGCGCCGCCACGGTCTGCGCCACGGCCACGGTGGCCGTGTCGAAGGGCGGCGTCTCGAAGGCACCCAGCGGCCCGTTCCACACCAGGGTGGAGGCGGAGCGCAGCTTGTCCTCGATCAGCTCCACCGTCTTCGGGC
The DNA here is from genome assembly GCF_001950415.1 of Roseomonas sp. TAS13. NCBI lineage: Bacteria > Pseudomonadati > Pseudomonadota > Alphaproteobacteria > Acetobacterales > Roseomonadaceae > Roseomonas > Roseomonas sp. TAS13. The sequence goes on along the minus strand of NZ_BDLP01000138.1, from coordinate 1,857 downwards.
CGACATCCAGCGCCATCATGTCATCCGGCACCGCATCCACCGGCACCGTCCGCGTGGCCACATTCGCCTCGAAGCGCGGCGCCACCACGAGATCCACCGGCAGCACGATCTCGCAGCCCGTCTTCGCCGCCTCCTCCATGATCTGCCGGGCGGTGTCGTGCATCTCCGCCTCCTGCAGCGACTTGCCCATGGAATGACCCTGCGCCGCCAGGAAGGTGTTCGCCATGGCGCCGCCGATCACCAGCACATCCACCTTCTTCGACAGGTTGCCGAGCAGGTCGAGCTTGGTGGAGACCTTGGAGCCGCCGACGATCGCCACCACCGGCCGCGACGGGTTGCCCAGCGCCGCGTCCAGCGCCTCCAGCTCGCCCTGCATCAGCCGCCCGGCATAGGAGGGCAGCAGCTTCGCCACGCCCTCGGTCGAGGCATGGGCGCGGTGCGCGGCGGAAAACGCATCGTTCACATACACATCCGCGATCTTCGCCAGCCCCTGCGCCAGCGCCGGATCGTTCTTCTCCTCGCCGGCATGGAAGCGTGTGTTCTCCAGCAGCAGCACGTCGCCATCCGACAGCTTCGCCACCGCCTCCTCGGCCTCGGGGCCCACGCAGTCACCCGCGAAAGCCACCGGCCTGCCCAGCGCCTTGCTCAGCGCGTCGGCCATCGGCTTCAACGACATCTCCGGCACGACCTTGCCCTTGGGCCGGTCGAAATGGGAGCACAGGATCACCTTCGCCCCCTTGTCGGCCAGCTCCTTCACCGTCGGCACGAGACGGTCGATCCGGGTCATGTCGGAGATCTTGCCGTCCCGCACCGGCAGGTTCAGGTCGGCCCGGAGCAGGACACGCTTGCCCTTGGGGTCGAGCGTGTCGAGGGTGCGGAAAGCTGGCATGGGAAGGTCCTGATCCTGGGGAAAGGTCTGACTTACACAGCAGCCGCCTCTCTAGCATCGGCACGGAAGCCGATCCAGTTGCCCACCCGGCACCGCCATCCCGCGCCGCCCCCGTCGCACGGCGCCGGAGGGCGCGCTCCGGAGACTGCCCCCGCACGCACCGCCATGGTCGTGGAGGCCCGGCGGCTTCACCTACCGGAGCGACGGCCCCCATGGACGGATGGAGCCTCGCGGCACCCCGCCCCAACGGCACTGCATGGGTGCCGAGCCCCCGGCGATGAAAGCCGCGATTCCCCGCCGCGCCCGCCTCCGGTAGAAGCCCGCGCATGGACAACAGCACGGCCATGAAGCCCCGCAGCCGGCTCAAGGGCGATCCCTACCAGGCCTATGAGCAACTTCCGGCCGAGGTGCGCCGTGCCCTGCAGGAATCGCTGGTCGACTGGTGCCCCCTGCGCGCCCGCGAATGGCACCTGGACCTGCTGCGCCGCGACCGCCTCCGTCCCGCGCAGGCCGCCGCCGCCCTGGTCCAGGCCATCCGCACCCACGACCAGGCCGAGGTCGCCGCCTTCGCGAAGACCTGGCCCAAGGGTGCCGAGGCCTACCCGCACCTCGCTGCGGGCGCGAGCCTGCAGCGCTACGCCGGCTCCGAAGGCATCCCCGCCGCCCCGACCCGCACGAGGTCCGAAAGCCGTGCCGAAACCAGAGCCGCCGCACGACCCAGCGCCACCCCGATCCCCCCGAATCCGGGGTCCCGGGCCGAAGCCAGGGCCGATGCGAAGGCCAGCGCAGCGAAAGCCGGGGCAGGGGTGAAGGGCGAACCCGCCACCGGAGTCGTCGCCGCGGCGCGTACCGGCTCCGCCGCCAGGACCGGCGCGAAGTCCGGTCCCGTCAAACCCGGCGCACCCAAACCCAGCCGCCTCAAAGCCCGGACCAACCGATCCCGCCCCGCCAAGCCCCGATCCAAGATC
>NZ_BDLP01000137.1:0-11225 GCF_001950415.1 Roseomonas sp. TAS13 | reverse complement strand
TCGCCTTACGGTGGAGCTGTGCGTAGATGTGATCAAGAGCCAGGCCTTCCGGACCCGCTTCCTCGCTGGCTTCGGCGGCGGCAGGCTCTCGGCCCAGGTCAGCAGCCCGGCCACCACGGCCACATAGAGCGGGCCGCTGACCCACCAGGGAAAGCCGGTCAGGGCAACGACGCCAGTCCCGATCAGCACGGTCACGGCAACGACGGCAAGGTTCCGGAGAAAAGCGCGGAGCTTGGGCATGGCCCCATAGAACGCAAGCGCCCCGCGAATACAAACCCTTGAAAACGCTGATTTACATCCAGGGCCATCCGGGAACGGAAAAAGAACCTTCCGGGCGGTGCCCTCCAGGCGAAGTCAGAGCGCCTGTCCGGCGCACCAGCCGCTCGACCAGGCCCACTGGAAGTTGTAGCCGCCGAGCCAGCCGGTGACGTCCACCGCCTCCCCGATCGCATAGAGGCCGGGCACGTCGCGCGCCTCCATGGTCTGGGAGGAAAGCGCCCGCGTGTCGATGCCGCCCAGCGTGACCTCGGCCTTGGCATAGCCCTCCGTGCCGCTGGGGACCAGGCGGCGGCTCTTCAGCCCCTCCGCCACCCGGCGCAGTTCCCGGTCCGGCAACTCCCCCATGGGCCGTGCCACGCCGTCCGCCAGGGCGACCGCCAGGCGCTGCGGCAGCACCTCCCCCAGCACGGTCCGCAATTCGGCGCGCGGACGGCTGTTCTTGCGCTCGATCAGGAAGGCGGCGGCATCGCGGTCCGGCAGCAGGTCCAGGATGACCGCCTCCCCCTCCCGCCAGGGCGAGGAGATCTGCAGGATGGCTGGGCCGGACAGGCCACGATGGGTGAAGAGCACCGCCTCCCGGAAGGCATGGCGGCCGCAGCGGGCCACCGCCTCCAACGACACGCCGCTCAGCGGGCGCATCATCTCCAGCGCCTCCCCGGCGAAGGTCAGCGGCACCAGGGCCGGGCGCGGCTCCACCAGCGGCAGGCCGAACTGCCGCGCGACGTCATAGGCGAAGCCGGTGGCGCCCATCTTCGGGATGGAGGGACCGCCCGTCGCCAGCACCAGCGCCGGCGCGGCGAAGGCGCCCCGGTCGGTCTCCACGCGGAAGCCGCCGCCGTCATGGGCGACTGCGGTGATCCGGTGTCGCAGCCGCAGCTCCACCCGCGCCGCCTGGCATTCCGCCAGCAGCATGGCGAGGACGGCCCGCGCCGAACCGTCGCAGAAGAGCTGGCCCAGCGTCTTCTCGTGCCAGGCGATGCGGTGCTTCTCCACCAGTGCCAGGAAGTCGTGCTGCGTGTAGCGGCGCAGGGCGGATTTCGCGAAATGTGGGTTGGCGGAGAAGAAGCGCTCCGGCACCACGCCCAGGTTGGTGAAGTTGCAGCGCCCGCCGCCGGAGATCAGGATCTTGGCCCCCGCCTGGTCCGCATGGTCGAGCAGCAGCACGCGCCGCCCGCGCTGTCCCGCCGCCATGGCACACATCAGCCCCGCCGCCCCGGCGCCCAGGATCACCGCATCGAAGGATTCCATCGCGGCTCCCTAGCCCGTGGCCGCCGCCGGCGGAACCGCCGGACTCGTGAATCGCCCCCAAACAGTTGACCGGCCGGGGAAACCGCCCGGGTTTGGCCTCGGCCCGCCCCTGCCCTACAAGCGGGCGGACCCAGTTCAGGGATTCCGGGTATGACCGACAGCGCCGACCAGTACAGCACCCTGCCTTCGGGCATCCGCTACCGTGACGAGGTGGTCGGCGAGGGGGAATCCCCCCGTCCCGGCCAGTGGGTCACCGTCCACTACACCGGCTGGCTCGACGACCAGGGCAAGCCGGGCCGCAAGTTCGACAGCTCCCGCGACCGCGGCGACCCTTTCCAGTTCATGATCGGCATGGGGCAAGTCATCTCCGGCTGGGATATCGGCGTCTCCACCATGAAGGTGGGCGGGCGCCGCATCCTCGTCCTGCCGCCGGAGCACGGCTATGGCGCGCGCGGCGCCGGCGGCGTGATCCCGCCCAACGCCACGCTGATCTTCGACGTGGAACTGCTCGGCCTCGGCTGAGCCCAGGGTTCCGGGTCGGCGCCAAAGCGCCGGCCCCGGTTCCGCCACGGCCTCCCCGCTACAGGGGCCGTATCAGAGGGGCGGCATCGGTGCCGCCACCCCGTCCCGCAGCGGATACTTGCCCCAGCCGCGCTCGTATTGCGGCGGGATGGAGAGGTCGCTCGTCCGGCCCAGCGCCTCGGCGGCCCGGACAGGCCAGTAGGGGTCCTTCAGGATGGCCCGTGCCAGCAGCACCAGATCCGCCTTGCCCTCGGCCAGGATCGCCTGGGCCTGCTGCGGCTCGGTGATCATGCCCACGGCGGCCACCGGGATGCCGGCGCCCCGCCGCACCGCCGCAGCGCCCGGCACCTGATAGCCGGGACCGACCGGGATCTCCGCATGGGCCGCGTTGCCGCCGGAGGAGACATCCACCAGATCCACGCCGGCCTCCCGCAGCCGGCGCGCCAGTTCCACGCTTTCCTCCGTGGTCCAGCCGCCTTCCACCCAGTCGGTGTGGCTGATCCGCACCCAGAGCGGCACGTCGCCCGGCAAGGCGGCACGGAGCGCGGCCGCCGTTTCGCGCGCCAGCCGCGTCCGCCCGGCGAAACCGCCGCCCCAGCCGTCGTCGCGGCGATTCGCGAGGGGCGAGAGGAACTGGTGCAGCAGGTAGCCATGCGCCGCGTGGAGTTCGACCACCCGGTAGCCCGCCTGCACCGCCCGCCGCGCGGCCTCGACGAAACCGGCGATCGTGGCGCCGATCTCCGCCTCGCTCATGGCGTGCGGCGTGGCATAGCCCTCGAAGGGCACGGCACTCGGCCCGACCGGCTCCCAGCCATGCTCCGAGGCCGGGCCATGCCTCCAGGGCGGGTTACGGCTGCCCTTGCGCCCGGCATGGGCGAGCTGGATCGCCGGCACCGCTCCGGCGCGGGCGATGGCGGCGGCGAGGCGGGCATGGCCCGGCACCTGCGCCTCCTCCCAGATTCCGAGGTCCCAGGGGGTGATGCGCCCTTCCGGCAGCACGGCGGCGGCCTCGGTCATCACCAGCCCCGCCCCGCCCAGGGCGCGGGAAAGGAGGTGCTGCAGGTGCCATTCCGTGGGCCTGCCATCCGGCGCGCAGCAGTACTGGCACATGGGCGAGACGCCGATCCGGTTCGGCAGGGTCACGCCCCGCATGGTCAGCGGCGTGAAGAGCGAGGTGCTGGGCTGGTCGGTCACGAGACGGGCGCTCCGATGCTGGCCGGGGGATTGGCGGGGATGGGTATGGCCGCGCCGAAGGGCGGCAGCCTGCCGATCCGGTCCTCGATCACGCCGAACAGGACGGGCTCCCCCGCCGGGCGCGGCAGCAGGCGCCCCGAGGCATCGGTGGGGAAGCGCGTCATGGTGACCGCATCCTCCACATTGCCGCCGACCGCTTCCGCCACGAAAGGTCCGACCCGCACCACGATGTCGCAATGCATGGCGCGGAACTGCCCGATCTCCGCCAGCCTCTCCCGCCAGTCGGTGAGCGGGCGGCGCGAGCGGTCGCCGCAGACCAGATCGCCCGGTGCAGGGGCATAGTCGCCGATGCTGTGCGGGACGAAGGGCGCCTGGGCCGGGAAATCCCGCGCGTCGGCCAGGATGGCGTCCAGGTAGAAGGAATGCGCGGCGTTCCCTGCGAACTCGCGCTGGTCCACCCCGGCGGAGCGCATCACCCAGGAGATGAAGGCCGCCGACCAGGCGGGCTCGCGCCAGGGGGCCGTCGCCGCGCCTTGCAGGGCGGCGGCATAGCGGTCCCGGTTCCGGTCGATCACCGGCCGGTCCTCCTCCACCGCGCGCCAGTAGGCGAGGACGCGGGGGAAGTTGGCGATGGCCGATTCCGGTCCCGGTGCCTTGCTGGGCGGGTGCTTCTCGCCGGGCGTGGTGACGTAGCCGCCCCAGTCCTGCCATTCCGTCAGCGCGAAGCGGACGATCCGCTCCCGGGTGGAGGGCGGATAGGAGAGCGGCGGCTCGCGGAACCGGGCCGTGGCCTGCGGCGGCGTGGCGCAGGCGGCGAGCAGGGCGGTGGGCCACAGTGCCAGCAACAGGGCGTGGACCCGCCTCCCGGCGGAAGCGGAGGGCGCGGACAGGCGCATCGGGCGGTGATCCGGAACAGGACCGGGCTTCGCGCCAGGTCTGTGGAGGAAGGGGGACGGCCGTGGATCACGCCCGCCCGAAGGCAGAGGCACGGAGGCCGGTTGGCCAGCCGCGGGACGGCCCGCTGGATAGCACCATGCCGACGGACCCGCACCACCCGGGGTTGCATCCCCGGCTTTCGCGCCGGGGATGCCGGCGGCGGCACCTCGTTCCCTGCACGGGGGCAGCGGCGCCACGGCATCCGGCGCGGTCCGCTCCCGCGCCGGGACGGTCAGTGCAGCGTCTCGCGCGTGATCCCGCCGCCGGTCACCGGGGCGCTGTAGGCGGGGGGCGCGGCCTGACCATAGGGGGCGGCGCCCGGGACACTCCCTTGGGCCGGCGCCGCATAGGGCTGCGCGGAGGGCGGTACGACGGCTTGGCTGGCGCCGTACTGCATCAGCACCGCGCGCAGCGGGTCGGCGCCCTGGTTGTAGGCGGTCATGCTGAGCACGATGTCGCGCACCGCGACCGCCCGCCCGTAATAGGCCTGGTTGCCTTCGTGATAAGGGCTCATCACCGCGCCATCGAGGGTGATGCCGGCATAGAGGCCGCGGGTCTTGGCATAGGCCACCACGTCCGCTCCGGCCGCCGTGGTGGTCGCGCCGCCCATGCCGCCGCCCACCGTCACCAGGGCGATGGAGATGTCGCCGCCGAGCTTGACCTGGTTGTCCAGCACGGCGTTCAGCCCCTTGTCCGTCAGGATGAAGAACATGAGCTGTGCGTCCTGCAGGCCGATCTGCAGGCCGAGCGAGCCGGAGCCGAAGCTGTAGAAGGCCGGCGAAGACCAGGATCCCGCCCCGTCACGCGCCGTCAGCACGCAACTGCCGCCCTGCGCCCCCAGGATGAAGCCCGCCTTCAGCACGCGCGGGCAGATCATCACCGCGCGGGAACGGCGGAGCGAGCCCTGGGTGTCCTGCCGCACACCCGGATCGCCCTGGCCCAGCATCTCCTGCGCTGTCAGCGTCGCGCGGTCCACCAGCGTCTGCTGCTCGGCGGCCGGTGGGATCGAGCCCCCGCCGCAGGCCGCCAGCGCCATGAGAAGCACAAGGCACATCGCACGGCGCATCAAATTCTCCCCCTAACCCCTTGGTCCCGATCCCTGTTCTAAACGCAAAGAATGGCTGTGACCAAGCGTCGGCGCCTCCGGAGGACGGATTTCCGGCCGCCTCAGTGCAGTGCGCTGAGGCCGGGCGGCTCCTCGTTCACCGCGCCGACGCGCCACTGGCCGCTGAGATTCTCCAGCCGGGTCAGGGACAGGTTGCGGACGGAGAACTGCAACGCCTGATAGGGGCTGAAGCCGCAGGCATGGGCCAGCGCGGCGCGGATCGAGCCGCCATGCGCCACGATCACCAGCGATTCGCCCGGATACTTGTCCACCAGATCGTCCAGCACCGGGCCGACGCGCTTCACCACGTCGCCGACGCTTTCCCCGCCGGGCGGCCGCTCCTCGGCCGAATGCGGCCAGAACGGGTGCGGCGGGTCGCGCAACAGGGCGGTGAACTCCTCATGCGTCAGCCCCTGCCAGCGGCCCAGGTTCTGCTCGCGCATGTCCGGCAGCACGGTCAGCCTCTGCTCGGGATAGCCTCCGGCGAAGACGGCCGCCGCGGTGGAGCGGGTCCGCGCCAGCGGCGTGCAGAACCAGCGGGCCGGGCGCGGCAGCCGCTCGGCCAGCCAGGCATGGGCCACCTGCTCCGCCGCCAGGGCCACGGTGCAGAGCGGCACGTCCATGTCCCCGTACATGGTCAGCCGGGCCGAGGGCTCGACGATGGCGTGCCGGATCAGGAAGAGGCGCGTCAGGATCATGGCCCCGCTTATGGCCGAGGCACGGGCCGGTGAGAGCCCCCTTTGACGGCGCCCCTCCCGTGCCGTGGCGGCACGGGTCGACCGCCGTTCAGGCCGCGCGGGCCGAGCGCTGGCTCATCACCCCCGACAGCATCACCACCGCCGCGCCCGCCATGGCCCAGGGTCCCGGCACCACGCCCCAGATCGCGAGGTCGAAGACCACCGCATAGGCGAGCGCGCTGAATTCCAGCGGCGCGAGGCGGGAGGCCGAGGCATGGCGGAAGGCCCCGGCCAGGCAGAGCGACGCCACGCCGGAGAAGACGCCGTTGGCCATCAGCGCCGCGAGATCCCGCGTCCCGGGCGGCACCCAGCTTTCCATCAGGAAGGGCAGCAGCACCAGCAGCCCGGGGGCCGAGGTCCAGAGGATCAGCCGCGCCATCCCGGCCTCGTGCCGCAGCCAGCGGTTGATCGTCATGACGATGGAGTAGCAGACGGTGCCCATCAGGGCCCAGAGATAGGAGGCCACCGGCGCGCCGCCGGTCAGACCGGGCAGCAGCGACATCAGCACGCCACCGAAGCCCAGCGCGCACCAGCCCCAGGCGGAGGCGGGAACCGGCTCCCGCAGGAAGAGCGCGGCCAGGGCCAGGGTGAAGAAAGGCGCGGTGAAATAGACGAGGTAGCCCTCGGCCAGGGCAAGGCCGCGCAGCGCCAGGAAGAAGCCGAAGGCCGAGCCCAGCATCCCGGCGGCGCGCAGCAGGTGCAGCCACGGATGCCGCGTGCCCAGATCGCCGCCCAGGCCGGGGCGCGCGAGGCGCGCGAGCAGCAGCAGGGTCAGCATGGTGGCATAGCGGATGCCCACCACCTGCTGCGGCGGGTAGTGCCCCGACAGCAGCTTGGAATTCGTGTCCAGCAGGGCAAAGAGGCCCAGCGCCGCCAGCAGCAGCAGAGGTCCGCGCACCCGGTTCGTCTCCCCCATCCCCCCGCGGGCCGACAGGCCGACCGTCCCGCGGGCCGCGTATCCCTTGTCGCGGCTTCTCCCTGGCGCCGGGCGCGTGGTCAACCCGCGCTTCCCCCATGCCCGGCTTCGGTCCATAGGGGGCGCCGATGACTCCTGCCCTCGCCTCCGCACTCATGCCGCTGATGCGCGGCATGGACCCCGAGCGCGCGCACGGCGCGGCGCTGCGGGCCCTGCGCCTCGGCCTCACCGGCCGCGACCGCATGCCGGACGATCCCATCCTGGCCACCGGGGCGCTGGGCCTGCGCTTCCGCAACCCGGTCGGCCTCGCCGCCGGCTTCGACAAGGATGCGGTGGCGGTGCTGCCGCTGATGCGCCTGGGTTTCGGACTCGTCGAGGCCGGAACCGTCACGCCGCGCCCCCAGGCGGGCAATCCGAGGCCGCGCCTCTTCCGGCTGGAGGAGGACCGCGCGGTGGTCAACCGCATGGGCTTCAACAATGGCGGCCTCGACGCCTATGTGGCGCGGCTGGCGGCCCTGCCCCGCCCCCTGCCCGCCGTGCTGGGCGCCAATATCGGCATCAACAAGGAAGGCGCCGATCCGGAGCGCGACTACCCTGCGCTCTATGCCGCCGTGGCGCCGCACGCGGATTACGTGACGCTCAACGTCTCCTCCCCCAACACGCCGGGGCTGCGGGACCTGCAAGGCGAGGCGCGTCTGACCGCCATCCTCTCGGCCGTGGCGGAGCGCCGCGCCGGGCTGGCGAAGCAGCCGCCGCTGCTGGTGAAGATCGCCCCCGACCTCGCCGAGGATGCCCTGCCGGCCATCGTGGAAGCCTGCATCGCCCAGGGCGTGGCCGGGATCATCGTGTCCAACACCACCATCGCCCGCCCCTCGACGCTGCGCTCGCCGCGCCGGGCCGAGGCGGGCGGCCTTTCCGGCCCGCCGCTCTTCGCCCCCTCCACCGCCATGCTGGCGGCGGTCCACCGGCTGGCGCGCGGGCGGCTCGTGCTGGTGGGGGCGGGCGGCGTCGGCAGCGCGGAACAGGCCTATGCCAAGATCCGGGCCGGGGCCTCGCTGGTGCAGATCTACGCGGCGCTGGCCTATGAGGGACCGGCGCTGATCCCGGACATCAGGCGCGGCCTCGCCGCGTTGCTGCGGCGCGACGGCTTCGCGCATATCTCGGACGCGGTGGGAGTTGACGCGGCATGAAGATCTTCGAAGGCATTACCCCGCTGGCGGAGCGCTATGACGGCTTCGTGGTGGATCTCTGGGGCGTGGTGCATGACGGGGTGCAGGCCTATCCCGGCGTCACCGACGCGCTGGCGCAGCTCCAGGCCGCCGGCAAGCGCGTGGTCTTCCTGAGCAACGCTCCGCGCCGCTCCTGGGTGGTGGAGGAGCTGCTGGCCCGGCTCGGCGTGCCGCGTTCGCTCTACGTGGACGCCGTGACCTCGGGCGAGGTCGCCTGGGAGATGCTGCGCGACCGCACCGACCCCTGGTTCGCGAAGCTCGGCCGCCGCGCCTACCACCTCGGCCCGGCCACCGATCTCAGCGTGATCGAGACGCTGGACCTGACCCTGGCGGAGCGGCCGGATGGCGCGGACTTTCTGCTCAACACCGGCCCCGACCCGCAGCTCGGCCCGCATGCGCTGGAGCCCTATGACGCGGTGCTCCGGGCCTGCGCCGAGAAGGGCCTGCCGATGGTCTGCGTGAACCCGGACCGAGAGGTGGTGGTGGGCGGCCGCATCCTGCTCTGCGCCGGGGCCTTCACCGACCGCTACCGCCTGCTGGGCGTCACCGACATCTTCGAGGTCGGCAAGCCGGACCCGACCGTCTATGGCCCGGTGCTGCGCCGCCTCGCCGTGCCGAAGGAGAAGGTCCTGGCCGTGGGCGACGGGCCGCGCACCGATCTCGCCGGGGCCAAGGCCGCCGGGCTCGACTGCGTCTGGGTGCTGAACGGCCTCTCCGCCGCGCTGGCGCCGGACCAGCTCGACACCATCGCCGCCGCGGAAAAGGTCTTCCCCCTCGCGGCCCTGCGCGCCTTCCGGCCCTGAGGCGCAACCGGCGCGGCGCCCCGAATGCAGGGTGGCGTCGCCTGGTCCTGGCGTTGCGCTTCGTGGCCAGCCCCGGGGGAGGCTCCGCCTGCCCCCGGAACCCCCACCGCCGGGGAGATCGTATCTCCCCGGACCTCACCTTGCGTGGGTGCGGGTGACAAGGCCTGCCTTCCCGAACCCAGGGGGCAGGCGGGGCAAAGGAGCTCAAGAAGGAAAACACCCTGTCCGCGCTGGTGGCACCGGCAGTCCGCCGGAGAGCATGGCTCTCCGATGCGTCCGGCATCAGCGGAGGTCAACTCATCGGGTCCAGGGCCCGCAGTGTCCTCACGGAGTGGGGGTTTGGGGGCGAGGCAGCGCCTCACCCCCAAAGGACGGCGCAAACTCATGACGGGCTCGCCCAGGGAAAGCCACCGTTCCGATCAGCCGAGGTAGCGCGCTCCGGCCTGTTGCAGCAGCCGGGCCTGGCGCAGGGCGCGGCGCTGTTCCGGCGACAGTCCTTCCTCCGGCGGCCATGCGGGCTCCGGCGAAGCTCGGCCCGCGCGCAGGGCCGCCGCCACGGCTTCCAGCCCGGCGGCCAGTTGCCGGCCGAATGCCGGGTCGCCGCTTCGGGAATGGCGGGCGGACTGCAACCAAACGGCGGTGCTGGCACCAGCCAGGCGGCGCAGGAGCAGGAGGGCGGTCCCGGCGGCCTCCTGGCGTCGCTCGCCCTCGCCCCCATGCTCGCCCACCTGCCCCCAGGGCTCACGGGCGGCACGCTCGCGCAAGGCTTCGGCATTGACGCTGGCAAGCCCGGCCGCTCGCCGCGCCGCCTCGGTCGCCGCCCGGTCGGCGTCGGGTCCAAAAGCCAGCGCGGCATAGCGCGCATGCGCTTCCAATGCCCCGGCAAGGGCGAGGCGCAGCCGCTGCGGCGCCCGCTCCGGCCAGAGCAGCATGGCCCCCGCCAGGGCGATGACGCTGCCCAGCACGTTGTTGAAGGCGCGCAGCCCGGCCAGCCCGGCATGGCTCGCGCCCGGCACGGTCAGGTCCACCAGCAGCACGAAGAGCGGCGTGAGGAAGAAGACGAAGAGCGCATAGCTCACGCCCCGGACCGCCAGGGTCGCCATGGCCAGGGGAAAGATCGCCAGGGTCAGCGCCAGGGGACCCTCCAGCACCCAGCCTAGGAAAGCGGCCGCCAGCCCGCCCAGCACGCTGCCGACCGCGCGTTCCAGCGCCCGGGGCCAGGTCGTGGCGATCTCCGGCTGCTGCACCAGGATCACCGCCATCGTGGCCCAGTAGGCCTGTGGCAATTCCAGGAGATGGGCCAGCACCATCACCCCGGTCACCAGCACGGCCGAACGCAGGGCATGGCGGAAGACCAGCGACTCCCAGCGCAGGTTGGCCAGCAGCAGCACCCAGAACCTGTGGGCCTGCCGTGGCTGCGGCGCGGGCGGGCCAGCCGGCGCGTTGTCGATCATTCCGCGCAGGGCGGCGGCCATGGCGTGCAGGCCCTCCCCCGCCTCGCTTTCCGGCGCGGCGGGCATGGCCTCCAGCCGGGCCAGGGCGGCGCGCAGCCGGGCATCGGGCGGCTGCCCCGCCTCCATCAGCCGGGACTGGCGCAGCAGCACCACGGCCAGTTGCCGCAACTGGCGCCGGGCGGCCCGGCGGTCCGGTGGCGTGGGCCGCTGGCCCTGCTCCTCCAGCCGGTCCTCCAGCGCGATCAGCAGGGCGAAAAGCCGTTCCGCCGTTTCCAGCCCGATCAGCAGCCGCCCCACCGCGTCGCGCAGGCCACGGGCGCGGAGGAGCTGCTCCAGGGCAGCGCGGGCATTCTCGATGGACAGGCGCACGGCGCGGCGGTGGCGCCCGGCATGCTCGCCCCAGGCATTCTCCGTCGAACCCTCCGCGAGAAGCCGGTCCAGGTCGGCGCACAGGGCAGCCAGGTCGCGGAAGGCCGCGGCCAGGGCCAGGCGCGAGGGGCGGAAGGGATGGATGCGCCAGAGGGTCAGGCTGAGCAGCAGCGCCCAAAGGCAGCCCCCCGCGAAGATCAGCCCGAATTCCAGCGCCGCCCCGGCGGAATGAACCGGCTGGTCTGCCGCCACCGCGAAGGCCACCACCGCCAGGGCGCCGGCCTGGGTGATGGCGGCGCCGTAGAGGCGGCCCAGCCCGCCCAGGAAGGTGCAGAGGCACAGCAGCGCTGCCGCGAAGGGCCAGCCCAGCCCGCCGCTGACAGCCCCTGCCAGGGCGCAGAGGGTGGAGACGGCCGCGTAGCCCGCCATGAGC
>NZ_BDLP01000136.1:0-11242 GCF_001950415.1 Roseomonas sp. TAS13 | reverse complement strand
CGCCCGCCCTTGGGCTTGGGCTGCTCGGGCGGCAACAGCGGCTCAATCGCCGCCCAGAGATCATCAGAAACCAAAGGCTTCGCCATGCCCACAGAAACGCATCATACCGGGTTTAGTTAGGCGCTCTTAGGCTTCGCGACAATCGCGATATTCCTGTTCGCCATCATGACCAGGCGCATGTCCGTGCTGGTCGCCCTTGTCCTCATCCCCACCATCGCCGGGCTGCTCGCCGGCGCAGGGCCGGAGCTGGGCAAGATGATGCTCGACGGCATCGCCCGGGTCGCGCCGGTCGGGGTGATGATCATCTTCGCCGTGCTCTATTTCGGCCTGATGCTCGATGTCGGCCTGTTCGAGCCGATGATCCGGCGCCTGCTGCGCTTCGTGAAGGGCGATCCGCTGCGAGTCGTGCTCGCGACGGCGATCCTCACCATGGCCGTCTCGCTCGACGGTGACGGCGCCACCACCTTCCTCATCACGGTCTCGGCGATGCTGCCGCTGTACCAGCGGCTCGGCATGAACCGGCTGGTGCTTTCGGGCGTCGTCGCCCTCGGCGCCGGGGTGATGAACATCATTCCCTGGGGTGGGCCCACGGTGCGCGCCATGGCCGCGCTGAAGGCCGATTCCTCGGCCATCTTCAATCCGGTTGTGCCCGCCATGCTGGCCGGCATCCTCTGGGTGCTCGCGGTCGCCTACTTCCTGGGTCGGCGGGAGCGGGCCCGCCTCGGCATCGCCTCGCTCGATGCCCTGCCGGCCGCCGGTCCTCGCCCCGCCTCGCTTTCCGCCGCAGTGCCCCTCGGCACCGGTCCGTCCGGCGCGGGCGAGGACATGCCCGATGGGATGTCCTCCATCCAGGCTGGCCATGCCCCGGCGGGCGAGCGCAAGATCGCGCTCGAACGGCCGTGGCTGTTCTGGTTCAACACCGTCCTGACCGTCGTCCTGATCGTGGCGCTGCTGACGTCCCTGCTGCCGTTGCCGATCCTCTTCGTGCTGGCCTTCGCCATCGCCCTGCCGGTCAACTACCCGAGCTGGGAGGAGCAGCAGAAGCACCTGGTGTCCCATGCCGGCAGCGTCGTGACCGTGTCCACCATGATCTTCGCGGCCGGCATCTTCACCGGCGTCCTGACCGGCACGAAGATGATCGAGGCGATGGCGGGCGCCGCAGTCTCGGTGATCCCAGAGAGCCTGGCAGGCTACCTGCCCCTGATCGTGGCGGTGACCAGCATGCCCCTCAGCCTGGTCTTCACCCCAGACGCCTACTATTTCGGCGTGCTGCCGGTGCTGGCGCAGGCCGCGGCGAGCTTCGGCGTCGACCCCGTCCTGATCGGCCGCGGCGCCATCCTCGGCCAGATGACGACCGGCTTCCCGCTGAGCCCCCTCACCGCCTCGACCTTCATCCTGGTCGGGCTGAGCGGGGTCAATCTCGGGGACCACCAGCGCTTCATCTTTCCCTGGGCCTTCGGGACCACGCTCGTGATGACAGCGGTCGCCCTAGCGACCGGCGTCCTCCTGGGATGAGGCCCATCACCGGCGCAGGCCGCCACGCGAAGGAAGGTTCCATGAAGACGATCAGGATCGGCGCAGGCGCGGGCTTCTCCGGCGACCGCATCGAACCGGCGGTGGAGGTGGCCGAACGGGGCGAGGTGCGCTACCTCGTTTTCGAGTGCCTGGCCGAACGCACCATCGCCCTCGCCCAGCAGGCGCGGATGAAGGACCCCGCGCGGGGCTACGACCCGCTTCTCGTCGAACGGATGCAGGCGGTGCTCGGCATCTGCCGTGCCAGGGGCATCAAGGTCATCACCAACATGGGCGCGGCCCATCCGGTGGCCGCCGCCGGGAAGGTGGCGGAAGTCGCGCGCGACCTCGGGCTTTCCGGGCTGCGCATCGCGGCGGTGACCGGGGACGACGTGCTCGACGCCGTGCGTGCGGGCGACCACAGGCTCGACGAGACGGGCGAGACCGTCGCCTCGCTCGGCAACCGGCTGATCTCCGCCAATGCCTATCTCGGCGCCGGCCCGATCGTGGAGGCGCTGGCGGGCGGTGCCGATGTCGTCGTCACCGGCCGTGCCGCGGACCCGGCCATGTTCCTGGCACCCCTGGTGCACGAATTCGGCTGGTCCATGGAGGACTGGACCCGGCTCGGGCGCGGCACCCTGGTCGGGCACCTGCTGGAATGCGCGGGGCAGATCACCGGCGGCTACTTCGCCGATCCGGGCTGCAAGGACGTGCCGGACCTGGCACGGCTCGGCTTCCCGATCGCCGAGGTGTCGGCGGACGGCACGGCCGTGATCGGCAAGGTTCAGGGTTCGGGCGGCATGGTGACCGCGGCCACCTGCAAGGAACAGATGCTCTACGAAGTGCACGATCCCGCCCGCTACCTGCAGCCGGATGTCGTGGCCGATTTTTCCGGTGTCCGGGTGACGGAGGATGGGCCGGACAAGGTGCGCGTCGAGGGCGGCGGCGGCCGGCCCCGGACCGGCATGCTGAAGGTCTCGGTGGGTTATCTGGACAGCTATGTCGGCGAAGGGCAGATCTCCTATGCCGGGCCGGGCGCCGTGGCGCGCGGACGGCTGGCGCTGGAGATCGTTGCCGAGCGGCTGCGGCTGATAGGCGTCCAGGCGAGCGAGATGCGCTTCGACCTGATCGGCGTCGACTCCATTTTGGGACCGAAGCAGCCGGCCGGTGCGCCCGAGCCGCGCGAGGTGCGGGTCCGGGTCGTGGGCCGGACCGACAGCCTGGCGGAGGCGATCCGCATCGGGAACGAGGTGGAGTCACTTTACCTCAATGGACCGGCCAGCGGCGGCGGGGTGACGAAATCGGCACGGGAAGTGGTGGGCATCCGCTCCTGCCTCATCCCCGAAGCCGCAGCGGTACCGCGGATCACCTGGGTGGAGGCATAATCATGATCCTGCGCGAACTCGCCCATGCCCGCACGGGAGACAAGGGCGACATCTCCTGCGTCTCCGTCATCGCCTACGACATGGCCGATTATTCCCGGCTGATGCAGGTGGTGACGGTGGAGCGTGTGGCTGCGCATTTCGCCGGCATCGCGAAAGGCCCGGTGCGGCGCTACGAACTGCCTGGGATCGGCGCGCTGAACTTCGTGCTGGAGGGCGCGCTGGGCGGCGGCGTCACACGGTCCCTTGCCCTTGACGCGCATGGCAAGTGCCTCGCGTCCCTGATGCTGGAACTGGACATTCCGGCCAATGCCGGTTCCTCGTGAGCGGAGGCCTGCCCGTTACAGGGCGAGTTCCTCGTGGGAGCGGAAGATGCCGCGCCGCGTGGCATGCCGACCGGCAGCGGCTTGGCTACCCCGTGCTGGTTGCCGGTGCAGATGGACAAGTGCTGGGTTATGCCTCGTTCGGGGACTGGCGGGCGTTCGAGGGCCATCGCCATACCGTGGAGCACTCCGTCTATGTCCGGGTGGACCAGCGGGGCCAAGGTATCGGCGAGAGCCTCATACACGCGCTCATCGGCAGAGCGCGGGAGATCGGAAAGCATGTCATGGTCGCGGGGATCGAGGCAGGGAACGGGGGGTCGATCCGGCTTCACGGGAAGCTCGGCTTCCAGCAGGCCGGCAACCTAAAGGAAGTCGGTACCAAGTTCGATGGATGGCTCGACCTCGTCTTCATGCAGCTCACGCTTGACGCCCGTAAGGCTCCATAAGGCCGGTGCGTGCATGCGTGCACCGCGAACCGCCGCTGCCTCGGCCTGCGGACTTCTACGAATGGCTATCCACAGGCAGGCAATCCAACACTTCGCTGGCAGGAACAGGGGACGCGATCGGATCCAGTCTCCGTCCCGTCGCCACCTCAAACACATGCAGCTTTGCGGGCGGAAAGCCAAGGCTCAGGTGATCGCCACGCGCAATAGGGGTCTCCACCGATCGCTGGACGATGAGAGGTTGACCGGCGACCCGGACGTGCACGAGATGGCTTGTACCGATATCCTCCACCATCTCACAAATCGCGTCGATACTCCCCTGCCCCACATGTTCGGGGCGGATACCGATCAGGACCTTCTGACCCGGCAGGAGCTTACCGGCAAGCGGCAGGGTCATGCCCTTCGCAAGTAGCACCTCTCCGCCGCCAGGGGAAACCTGCCCCTCCAGCAGGCTCATCGCGGGAGAGCCGAGGAAGCCCGCCACGAAGCGTGTCGCCGGCCGCTCATAGACCTCCCGCGGCGAGCCGACCTGCTCGACCCGGCCGGCCTGCATGATCACCAGGCGATCGGCGAGTGTCATGGCCTCGACCTGGTCATGGGTCACCAGGACCGAGGTGACGCCCAGGGAGTCGTGAAGTCTGCGCAGTTCCGCCCGCATCTGCACCCGCAGCGTGGCATCGAGGTTGGAGAGCGGTTCGTCGAAAAGGAAAACCTTGGGCCGCCGCACCATGGCCCGGCCCATGGCCACGCGCTGCCTCTGCCCACCGGAAAGCTGTGACGGCCTGCGCTCCAGGAATCCATCGAGAGACAGGCTTGCGGCCACCTCGCGCACGCGTGCCTCCCGCTCCTTGCGGGGGATGCCGGCGACCTTGAGCGGATAGCCGATATTCGCCCCGACGCTCATATGCGGATAGAGCGCGTAGTTCTGGAACACCATGGCGCATCCGCGCTCCTTGGGTTCCCGCTCGTTCATGCGTATGCCGCCGATGCGCAGTTCGCCGGATGTAATGGATTCCAGGCCGGCGATCATACGCAGCATCGTGGACTTGCCACATCCCGAAGGGCCGAGGATCACCACGAAACTGCCAGAGTTCAGGTCCAGATCCACGGCATGCACGGTGGCCGTGGCGGCACCCGGATAAGTTTTCGACACGGCTTCGAGATGGATGGCAGACATCGAGGCTTCTCTCACTTTTCCGTCGCGATCAGGCCACGCACGAACCAGCGCTGCGTCAGCAGCACGACGAACAGGGGCGGAAGCATGACGATCAACGTTGCCGCCATGAGGATATGCCATTCCGGCAGCCCATCGCCCCGGGGCACCAGGCGGGACAGCTCGACCAGCACCGTGGCACGGGCAGGTTCGGTCGTCACCAGGAGCGGCCAGAGATATTGGTTCCAGGCATAGACGAACATGATCGTCGCCAGCGCGGCGATGTTGGTACGGCTGAGCGGCAGCAGCACGTCCCAGAAGAAACGCAGCGGACCGGCGCCGTCCATCTTCGCGGCTTCCACCAGGTCCTCCGGCACGGTCATGAAGAACTGCCGGTACAGGAAGGTGCCGGTGGCGGTGGCGACCAGGGGCAGGATCAGCCCGGCATAGGAGTTCAGCATCCGCCACTGCAGGGCGATGCGAAGACCGGAGACGCTTTCGACCAGCCCGGTCAGACCTGTCATGTCGAGAATAGCCTGGAAGGGCCGCAGCGCATTGGCCGCCACCGCATAGGTCGGCACGATGCGCACCTCCAGCGGCAGCATCAGCGTGACGAAGATCAGCCAGAAGATGGCCATCCGGGCACGCCAGTCGAAGAAGACGATGGCGAAGGCCGCGAGTGCCGCCACGGTGATCTTGCCCAGCATCACGCCGAAGGCGACGACGAAGCTGGTGACGAAGCGGGCGCCGAAATCGCCGCGCCTCCAGGCCTCGCCGAGATTCTCGAAGAGATGGCTGCCGAACCACCAATTGATCGGCACGTGGTTGACCCCGGCGATGTCCTGGGAGGCCGCGACGATGGCGAGCCAGACGGGGACAAGCAGGAAGACCACGCCCAGCAGCAGGATCGCATGGGTGACGATGTCGAAAACGGGGCGGCGCTCGATCATGGTATGCTCACCGGTAATGCATCCGGCGTTCGATGACGCGGAACTGCACGAAGGTCAGCACCATCACCAGAAGCATCAGCACGATGCTCTGCGCCGCCGCGCCGGAGTAGTCCAGGCCTTTGAAGCCATCGGAATAGATGCGGTAGACCATGATTTCGGTGGCACGAGCGGGGCCACCCGCCGTCATCACATCCACCAGTGCGAAGCTGTTCGTGAAACTGTCGGTCAGGTTGATCACCACCAGGAAGAACAGTGTCGGGGTCAGCAACGGCAATTGCAGGTCGATCATGCGGCGCAGAGGGCCCGCCCCGTCATTCGCCGCCGCCTCGATCAGGCTGCGCGGGATGGATTGCAGCCCGGCCAGCAGGAAGACGAAGTTGTAGGAGACGAGCTGCCAGGCCCCGGCAATGATCAGCATCAACATCGCATGCGTGCCGTTCAGTCCCGGATTCCACAGGCCGGGCGACAGGGTGTTGAGCCAGGAGAAGATCCCCGAACGTGCATCGAAAACGAACCGGAAGATCACGCCGACCGCCGGTGCGGCGATGGCATAAGGCCAGATCAGCGCCAGCCTATAGCCACGCGTGCCCTTCAACTCACGGTCCACGAACATCGCGAGCACCAGCGATATGAGCACGGCGAGTGCCGTCGTGGCGAAGGCATAGACGATGCTGGCCAGGACCGAGTTCCAGTAGGCCCTGTCCTGGAAGACGTTGGCAAAGTTCTGCCAACCCACCCAGGCGTTGCCGCCGCCCCAGGGCTGTTCCAGCGTGAAGGCCCAGTAGAAGGCCTCGCCTGTCGGCCAGTAGAAGAAGACGAAGATGCAGAGCAGCTGTGGCAGCACGAGTGCCCAGGGAAGCCAGCGGCTGTGGAAGAGTGCGCGTCGGGACTGATCCATGTCTTTTGCCGCAGGGTGGCCGGCGTGGGAAACGCCCGCCACCCCGCTTCCCGGTCAGGGCAGCTGCTTGCCGCGATAGGTCTGCTCGAAGCGGCGCAGCAGCCGGTTGCCCTCGGCGGCCATGCTGTCGAGCGCCTCGTCCATGCTCTTCTGCCCCGCGAAGGCTGCCTGCATCTCATTGGCATAGGTTGCGCGGAACTGCGTCATGTTGCCCAGGCGCAGGCCACGGGAGAACTCGGTCGGTTCGGTGGCCAGCAGGCTGGTCATGGCGACCTCGCGGCCCACATTCTGCGGCTTCTGGAAGAAGTGCTCGGCCTTCAGCCTGTCGTAGCCACTATGCGTGACCGGGATGTAGCCGGTGTTGGTGGCCCAGAACTCCTCCGATTCCGGCGTGGCCAGGAACTCGAAGAAGGCCGCTGCGGCGCGATACTCGCCGGCCGGACGGCCCTTCAGCGTCCAGAGCGAGGCACCACCGACGCGGGTGTTGGTGCGTGTCGTGCCGGCATAGATCGGCAGCAGCGCCGGCGTCCAGTCAAGGTCCGGCTTGGCCGTCAGGCGAATGGTCGAGTGGTCGGCGATGGAGTTCAGCGCCGCGCCGCAGGTGCCGGATGCGAAGGCCGCGGTGACGTTCTGGCCGCTCTCCGGTGTCTTCACCGCCAGCAGCCCTTCCTTGTACCAGGAAAACAGCCGGTTGAAGTGCTTGCGGACCAAGTCCTGCTTCTGGAAGACGTACTCGGCATCCAGCCCGCCATAGCCGTTGCCCTTGCTCGCGATCGGCAGGTTCTGGACGGATGCGAACTGCTCCAGCCAGGGCCAGCTGTCGAAGTTGATCGCCATCGGACAGGCGATACCCTTCGCTTTCATGGCGCGCAGAGCCTTCTCCAGTTCCTCCCAGGTCTCGGGCGGCTTCTCGAAGCCGGCCTCGCGCCCCATGGCCCGGTTCCAGTACATCACCGCGGTCGATGAGTTGAAGGGGAAGCTCAGCATTTCGCCCTTGGAAGTCGCGTAATAGGCTGCGATCGGGGAGAGATAGTTGTTCCAGTCGACTTTCCGCTTCTGCTCCTGCATCAGATCCCGGGCCGGGATATACTGGCCGGAGAGCATCAGGTCGGCGGTGCCGATGTCATAGACCTGCACGACCGTGGGCTGCTCGCCGGCGCGAAAGGCCGCGATGGCATTCTGCAACGCGTGCGCATAGTCGCCCTGGCTGACGCAGGACACTTGGAATTCGTTCTGCCCCTCGTTGAAACGTTTGCAGACCTGCTGCACCACATCGCTGAGCTGGCCGGTGAGGCCGTACCAGAAGGTGAAGCGCTGGCGCGTCTCGGCCTCAGCGTGACCGGAAAGAAGCGTGGCGAGAGCCACGCCAGCAGCGAGGGCCGTTCTGCGAAACATTGATCACAATCCCTTGGGGGGTACGATGGCGGCGGAACCTAGTGCTGCTTCGTGACAGCCGCTTTGCACGGGTGTGACGACAGGATGACCAAAAAGGGCCTGCGGATGGTCGTTTCGGCGTTGGGTTCCGCTCGACCGGCGACCGTTCGGCGAATGCCGTGCCGCCCGTGCAGCTTCGGCCGGGACGGCGGCAGGGAGGAGCCGCAGCGGAGCGGCCGCTCCGGCATAAGGCCGCGCAGCCCGGCACAGGGGAACCATCCCCCCGATCCTCGGGTGCCGTATCGGAGGCGAGCAACGCCTCGCCCGCGGGGCGGTGGGGCTCGGGCAATGTCCGGGGGGTTAACCTGTCCAGTTCCACAGCCCGTGCCGGTCCCTTCATCTGATTATATGGGGTCCTCTGGCGCATCCGTGTTAGGGATAGGGTTGGACGAGGAGCCCTACGTGCAGATTCAGGTTGGTTATGAACTCGTCTACGAGTTGCCGCAGCCCACGCCTATGATCCTGATGCTGAGCATCCATCCCGATCGAGCGAAGGACATCCTGGTCGCCGAGGCACCGCGCTGCGATCCTCCTGTCCCCGTTTCTCCTTACCGGGACGGCTTCGGCAACCTGGGTTCACGCCTTGTGGCACCTGCGGGACGTTTTGTCCTTTCGAACAGCGCCATGGTGCAGGATACCGGCCTGCCTGACACCGTGGTGCCGGACGCGGCCCAGTGCATGATCGCCGACCTCCCGGATGAGGCCATGACCTTCCTTCTGGGAAGCCGGTACTGCGAGGTCGATCTGCTGGCTTCGGCCGCCTGGAACTTGTTCGGGAATACCCCGGCAGGATGGGGCCGCGTGCAGGCTGTCTGTGACTTTGTCCACCGGCACATCACGTTCGACTATCAGGCGGCGAGGGCGACACGGACGGCGGCCGAGGCTTATGCGGAGGGTCGCGGTGTCTGCCGGGACTATGCCCATCTGGCGATCACATTCTGCCGCAGCCTGAACATACCGGCCCGTTATTGCACCGGCTACCTGGGTGACATGGGAACGCCGCAGCCCTGGGGCGTTCCGGATTTCGCGGCTTGGTTCGAGGTCTATCTGGACGATGCCTGGCACACCTTCGATGCGCGCAACAACACCCCCCGTATCGGTCGAATCCTGCTGGCACGGGGGCGGGACGCCACGGATGTCGCGATCACGACCACTTTCGGGCCCAACTATCTTGCGAGCTTCAAGGTACAGACCGACGAAATCGTGGTGGCGAAGCCAGCCGGCAGCGGTAACGCTGGCTGAGAGGTTCGTGGCCGCCCCGGCCGGCCGCGCCATCCGCCGGGAGATCGAGCCTTCCGCGGAGGAGCTCAAATCGTTCTGAGCACCGTCCGCGACGCCCTCTTTGCCGTCTCTGCGGCTGCGGGCACAACATTCGCAAGATCCTCGCCCAGCTCAGTATCCTTCTGGCCGCCCTCTTCAACAGCCTTATCCGCCTGATCGGACCGGCTTAATCCGCGGGACCCAGCCGATAGCCGACACCCGGTTCCGTTCGGATCAGCGTGGCGGCATCGCCGAGCTTCTGGCGCAGATGTCCGATATAGACACGCAGATATTGCGGGCTTTCGGCGTGGCCTGGCCCCCAGACCGCCGAAAGGAGCTGGCGCTGGGTCACCACGCGGCCCGCCCCCGCTCTTGCCAGGGCGGCCAGCAGATCCCACTCGCGGGGCGTCAGCTTGAGTGCCGCGCCATTGACCATTACCGTTCTGGCAGCGAGGTCCATCTCGATCTGGCCGATACGGATCAGCGCCGCCGGCGCGTCCTGTCCCGCTGCTGCGGCGACACGACGAAGCGCGGCCCGAAGACGGGCAAGGAGCTCGGCGAGCGCGAAGGGCTTCTCGACAAAGTCGTCCGCGCCGGCGTCCAGGGCCGTCACCTTGGCCGCTTCCCCATCACGGGCGGAAAGCACGATGATGGGTGCCGTGCAGAAGGCGCGGAGTCTGGGGATCGCCTCCTGCCCATCCAGATCGGGCAATCCGAGATCCAGCAACACGGCGGCGGGCGATTGCGTGGCTGCCAGATGGAGCCCCGTCGCGGCATTCTCCGCCTGCATGGGCGCATAGCCAGACGCTGCGAGCGCCGGCCCCAGGAAGCGGTGGATCTGCGGCTCGTCGTCGATCACCAGGATACGGGGGGGTGATAGATCGGGGGAGGAACTGGTCATGCGGGGAACCGTACTGTGACACGCGTGCCGCGCCCCTCCTGGATGGGGCTCTCGGCCAGGATCTCTCCTCCCATGGCCTGGGCCAAACCCCGTGCGATGGCAAGGCCCAGGCCACTGCCGGCCGCGATCCGGTCGGTGCGCGAAGCGCGGTAGAAGGGATCGAAGATCCGCGCCAGATCCTCGCGTGGAATGCCGGGGCCGTCATCCTCGATGGAGACCGACGCATTCGCGCCGAGGCGCTGCGCGACGACGGCGACACGCCCCTCCGGTCCTGAGAACTTCATCGCGTTGTCGAGCAGGTTGCCAAGGATCTGGTCGAACAGAACCGGATCCAGGGACGGGTCCGGCAAGCGGGTGCCGATGCGCCGCTCCACCCGGCGTCCCGTCGCGTGTTCTGCCCGCGCGATGGCGGACTCCAGGGCAGAAGCCAGGTCCACCGCCTCGCTTCGCAGGGAAACCTGCCCGCTTTCCAGCCGGACCATATCGAGAATATTGGACAGGAAACGGCCGAGGCGTGCCGTTTCCTCTTCGGCGGCGAGGATGAGATCCGCCCTGGCTGCCGAGGAAAGTGCATCCCCCATCGTCCGGAGCGTCTCCAAAGAGCCTCTGATACCGGTCAGCGGCGTGCGCAGGTCATGGCCGAGGGAGGTGAGCAGCGTCGTCCGCAGCGCATCCGCTTCCGCACGCATGGCACCCCGCGCCCGGTCCTCCATCAGCTCCGCCCGTTCGAGCGCGATGGCCGCCTGGTCGAGAAGTGCGGCCAGGGTTCGCGACCTTTCGCTGTCGAGCGGCTCCGAACGGTCCGCGAAGCGGATCCCCACCACCCCTGCAATGCCTTGCCCGCTGGGCAATGGCTGAATGTCAATCGGCACTGAATTGGGACCCCAGATCGGCACGCAAAAGGGACCCTCTTGTGAGGTGTGTTGAGGGGGCGTTCAGGCGCGGTTCTTGAATCGCCAACTATCGTTGCCGGTCTCGACGATGTC
>NZ_BDLP01000135.1:0-11258 GCF_001950415.1 Roseomonas sp. TAS13 | reverse complement strand
CCCGGGGGAGAGGCTCCGCCTCTCGCCCCGGCCCCCTCTCCGCCAGGACCCTGCGGGCCCTGGACCCGGTTCGCTGGCGCCGATGGTGGCCGTCATCCTGCGGCCCGATCCCTGGGAGCCGGTGGAGACACCGGGCTCCCGAAGAGAAGAAAGACACCCCGTCCGCGCCGGTGGCATCGGCAGTCCGCCGGAGAGCGCGGCTCTCCGGCGCGATCCGGCAACAGGGAGAACCAACGATTGGGAGGTCCAGGAACCTCAGGTTCCTGGCGGATAAGGGGGGGCACGGGGGAAAAGGCGGAGCCTTGTCCCCCCGGCACAGAGCCGCGCTGGATCACCCTCGGAACGGAGGGTCTTTCCGTTCCCGGCCGTCCTCTGCCACCCTGCCGCTCCTCGCAGCATGGAGTGCCAGCGCATGACGGACAGGATGACCGATTGCCCCGAGGAGGTCGGGCTTTCCGGCGACCGGCTGGCGCGCGTGGATGCCTGGCGTGAGGCGCAGGTGCGGGACGGCAGGCTGGCCGGGGCCACCACGCTGGTGATGCGGCGCGGGCGGGTGGCGCATCTCGGCTGCTCGGGCCTCGCCGACATCGCGCGCGGTGTGCCGATGGCGCCGGACAGCATCCTGCGCATCTATTCGATGACCAAGCCGCTCACCAGCGTGGCCATCATGATGCTCTACGAGGAAGGGCGCTTCCAGCTCGACGACCCGGTCACGCGCTTCCTGCCCTGCTTCCGGGACATGCGCGTCTTCACCACCGGCAGCCGCGGCAGCTACGAGACCGTGCCGGCGGAACGCGACATCACCTTCCGCGACCTGCTGACGCACACCTCCGGCCTGACCTACGGCATGATGCACGCCAACATGGTCGATGCCCTGTACCGGGAGCGGGGCGTGGACTTCCAGACCTCGGATCGCAGCCTGGGCGAGGTGGTGGAGACCGCGGCCTCGCTGCCGCTGCTGGCGCAGCCGGGGCGGGAATGGAACTACTCCATCGCCACGGATGTGCTGGGGCACCTGGTGGCCGTCATCTCCGGCCAGGACTTCGGCGATTTCCTGCGGGAGCGCGTCATCGGGCCGCTCGGCATGGCGGACACGGATTTCCATGTGCCGGAGGCGAAGCTCCCGCGCTTCGCCGCCAACTACCGGCGCGGCGAGGAGGGCGGCGTCGCGCTGCTGGAGGACCCGCGGGACAGCCGCTTCGGCCGCCCGCGCCGGATCTGCTCCGGCGGCGGCGGGCTGGTCTCGACCGTGGGCGACTATGCGCGCTTCTGCCGCTTCCTGCTGAACAAGGGGGAACTGGACGGCACCCGCCTGCTCGGCCGCAAGACGGTGGAGCTGATGATGACCAACCACCTGCGCGGCGACATGGCGGCGATGGGACAGCCCCGGTTTTCCGAAAGCACCTACGAGGGCGTCGGCTTCGGCCTGGGCTTCTCCGTGATGCTCGATCCGGCGCGGGCGCAGATCCTGGGCACGCCGGGGGAATGCGCCTGGGGCGGCGCGGCCAGCACGGCCTTCTGGGTCGATCCGGCGGAGGAGATGGCGGTGATCCTGCTGACCCAGCTCATGCCTTCCTCGGCCTATCCGCTGCGGCGGGAGCTGCGGGTGCTGACCTACCAAGCGATCATCGACTGAGCGGGAGCGGGGACATGAGCGACAGGACCTATGGCACCTGGTACCGGGACACGTCGCGGGAGGCGGCGATGGAGGAGGGGCACCGCCCCCTCTGGCGCCACTTCATCGACATCGTGCCCGAGACCGACCTCTCGACGCGCGACGTGCTGGATTTCGGCTGCAACCGCGGCGGCTTCCTGCGGCTGCTGCATGCGCTGAAGCCGTTCCGGCACGGGCTGGGCGTCGATATCGCGGAGGATTCCATCGCGGCGGCCCAGGCCCTCAAGGGGCTCGCGCCGCTGGACTTCGCCGTGGCAGCGGATCTCTCGCCCTGGCGCGGCAGCTTCGACATCGCCTTCAGCTACGAGGTCGTCTACCTGCTGCCGGACCTCGCGGCGCATGCCGCCGGCATCCATGAGGCGCTGCGCCCAGGCGGCGTGTACTATGCCGTGACCGGCTGCCACACGGCGATGCCGCTCTGGCCCGCCTGGCGCGAGCTGATCGGCGGCATCACCCACGCGCCGGTGCAGGACCGCTCGCCGGAGGATTATGCGGCGGCTTTCGCCGGGGCGGGCTTCGACGTCTCGGTGCGGCGCTTCGGCTATGACGGCTTCGTGCCGGCGGGGAAGCGCAGCGACTACTACCCGACGCTGCAGGATGCCCTGGCCTATCCGGCCGAGCACAAGCTGCTGTTCCGCATGGTGCGGCGGGAAGCGGCCTGAACCGATGCGCGGCGGGGAGGAACATCCTCCCCGCCGCGCCGGGCCTCAGCCCTCCGGCCCGTCGTTCCAGTCCGGCGCGAAGTCCGGGCTGACCATCCGCTGGTCCTTGGGCAGGCGCGCGATGGCGGCGCGGTCCTCGTCGTCGAGTTGCAGCTTCAGCGAATCCAGGTTGGCCTGCTGGTTGGCGCGGCTGGCGGCCTTGGGCACGGCCGAGACGCCGTCCTGGTCCAGCAGCCATTTCAGCGCGACCTGCGCGGGCGTGGCGCCATGCTTCCTCGCGATGGCCTGGATCTCCGGGATCTCCGCCACCTTGTTGCGGGCCAGCGGGCTGTAGGCGGTCAGCGCGATGTCGTGCCTGCGCGTGTAATCCAGCAGCTTCGCCTGGCCCAGCGTCACATGGTACTCGACCTGCAGGCAGGCGATCGGCGCCTTCAGCTCCTCCACCACCTGCCGCAGCAGCGGGCGCGGAAAGTTCGCCACGCCGATCTGGCGCGCCTTGCCTTCCTCCTTCAGCCGGACCAGCGCCTCGATGGTGCGCGGCAGGTCCCAGTCCTTTGCCGGCCAGTGGATCAGGTAGAGATCCACATGGTCGGTGCGCAGCTTCTCCAGGCTGCGCGCCATGGCTTCGTGCATCGCCTGCGGCGACAGATGGTCCCACCAGACCTTGGTGGTCAGGTGAACATCGCCGCGCGCCAGGCCGGAGGCGGCAAGGCCGGCGCCCACGGCATCCTCGTTCTCGTAGCGCTCCGCCGTGTCGATATGGCGGTAGCCGAGCTCCAGCGCCTGCCTCACCGCGGCCTCGCATTCCGCGCCCGTCATGGGCCAGGTGCCGAAGCCCAGCCTGGGCATGCGCAGCCCGTGTTGGGTCAGGAATTCCATGCTTCCGTTCCTCTTTCATCCGCCCGTCGCCGCCGGTCCGGCCCACGCCCCATGGGCGGAGCCCCAGGGCCCGCCCCACCGGAATTCGCCATGCCCGCCGCGGGCGGCGGCAAGCGGCCGGCCATTGGGCCACGGACAGGTTCGCCGGACCAGATGCCGGTCCTGCATGGCTTCGCCACCGCGCAGGACCGCGAGAGCACGCCGCC
Source organism: Roseomonas sp. TAS13 (assembly GCF_001950415.1). NCBI lineage: Bacteria > Pseudomonadati > Pseudomonadota > Alphaproteobacteria > Acetobacterales > Roseomonadaceae > Roseomonas > Roseomonas sp. TAS13. The sequence continues at coordinate 7,836 of NZ_BDLP01000135.1, read as the reverse complement.
CGCCGCCAGGCCCAGGTTCCCGGTGGCCAGGAAAGGCCGGGGGAAAAAGGCGGAACCTTGCTCCCCCGGGAAGCGCGATGCCAGCCGTGACGCTATCGCCGCTGGTTATAGACATCCACGCAGACGGCGCCGAGCAGGACGATGCCCTTGATCACCTGCTGGTAGTCGATGCCGATGCCCAGGATGGACATGCCGTTGTTCATCACGCCCATGATCAGCGCGCCGATCACCGCGCCGACCACCTTGCCCACGCCGCCATAGGCGGAGGCGCCGCCGATGAAGCAGGCGGCGATCACGTCGAGCTCGAAGCCCAGCCCGGCCTTGGGCGTCGCGGTGTTCAGGCGGGCGGTGAAGATCAGCCCGGCCAGCGCCGCCAGCATGCCCATGTTGACGAAGGTGAGGAAGGTCAGCCGCTCCGTCTTCACGCCGGAGAGCTTCGCCGCCTTCTCGTTGCCGCCCACGGCATAGATCTGCCGCCCCACCACCGTCCGGTTGGTGACGAAGGCATAGAGCGCGATCAGCACCAGCATGATCAGCAGCACGTTGGGCAGGCCGCGGTGGGAGGCGATCAGGAAGGTCAGGTAGATGGTCATGCCCGCGATGACGAGGGTCTTCACCGCGAAGAAGGGCATGGGCTCGACCTCCACCCCATGCCCCTGCTGCCGCAGCCGGCCGCGCCAGGCGAACCAGACCATGGCCAGCGCCATGACCACGCCGAGGAGGAGCGAGGTCATGTACACGCCACCCTGCTGGCCGAAGAATTCCGGGATGAAGCCGGAGGAAAGGCGCTGGAACTCCACCGGGAAGGGACCCACCGACCTGCCGCCCAGCACGGACAGCATCAACCCCTTGAAGACCAGCATCCCGGCCAGGGTGACGATGAAGGAGGGGATCTTCAGATAGGCGACGAACCAGCCCTGCATCCCGCCGATGATGCCGCCCGCCACCAGGCAGAGCAGCGCCGCCGGCACGAAGGGGATGCCGAACTGCACGATCAGCACGGCCGAAAGGGCACCGATGAATCCCGCCACCGAGCCGACCGAGAGGTCGATATGGCCGGTGACGATCACCATCAGCATGCCGAGCGCCATGATGACGATGTAGCTGTTCTGCAGCACGAGGTTGGTGAGGTTCAGCGGCCGCAGCAGCGTGCCGTCGGTCATCACCTGGAAGAACAGCATGATGGCGAAGAGCGAGAGCAGCATGCCGTAGCTGCGCAGGCTTTCCTTCACCAGGTTGGCATGGCCCGTCCGAGCCGGCGGCGGGCCGGGGAATGTGGCCTGTTCGCTCATGGCACCGTTTCTCCCATGGATTCCGGCCGGAGGGCGCGGTTGTTCACGATGGCCCGCATGATCCGTTCCTGGGACGCCTCCGCGGCCGGGAACTCGCCGACGAAGCGCCCCTCGTTCATCACGCAGATGCGGTCGCAGATGCCGAGCAGCTCCGGCATCTCGGAGGAGATGACGATCACGCCCTTGCCGCTGTCGGCCAGCTCCTGGATGATCTGGTAGATCTCGTACTTGGCGCCGACATCGATGCCGCGGGTCGGCTCGTCGAGGATCAGCACCTCCGGCCCCGAGAAGAGCCACTTGGACAGCACCACCTTCTGCTGGTTGCCGCCGGAGAGCTTGCCGGTCTCCTGATAGACGCTGGAGCAGCGGATCCGCATCCGCGCGCGGAACTCCTGCGCCACCTTCAGCTCCCGGATGTCGTCGATCACCGAGCGGCTGGAGACGGCGGGCAGGTTGGCGAGGGTGATGTTCTTGCGGATATCCTCGTCCAGCAGCAGGCCCAGATGCTTGCGGTCCTCGGTCACGTAGGCGAGGCCGGCATCGATGGCGCGGCGCACGGTGGAAAGGTCCACCTCCCGCCCCTGCAGGAAGGCGCGGCCCGTGATGTTGCGGCCATAGGAGCGGCCGAAGACGCTCATGGCGAACTCGGTCCGCCCGGCGCCCATCAGCCCGGCGATGCCCACGATCTCGCCGCGCCGGACGTGGAAGCCCACATCCTTCACCACCTTGCGGCCGGGGTGCAGCGGATGGTCCACGGACCAGTCCTCGACGCGGAAGATCTCCTCGCCGATCCGCGGCGTGTGGTGCGGGTAGCGGCTCTCCAGGTCGCGGTCCACCATCCGGCGGATGATGCGGTCCTCCTCCACCGGCGCCTCGCGGCAGTCCATCGTCTCCACCGTCTGGCCGTCGCGCAGCACGGTGATGCGGTCGGCGACGGTCGAGATCTCGTTCAGCTTGTGCGAGATCAGGATGGAGGCGATGCCCTGCGCCCGGAACTCCATCAGCAGGTCCAGCAGCGCCTGGCTGTCGCGCTCGTTCAGGCTGGCGGTCGGCTCGTCCAGGATCAGGAGGCGCACCTCCTTGGACAGGGCCTTGGCGATCTCCACCAGCTGCTGCTTGCCGACGCCGATATCGGTGACCAGCGTGTCGGGCGAGTCCGTCAGCCCCACCTTGGCCAGCAACGCCCTCGTGCGCCGGTACACCTCGCCCCGGTCGATCACCCCGAAGCGGGTGGGCGCATTGGCCAGGAAGATGTTCTCCGCGATCGACATCAGCGGCACCAGGGCGAGTTCCTGGTGGATGATGATGATCCCGATCGCCTCGGAATCGTTGATGTCGCGGAACTGGCGGGCCTGCCCGTCATAGATGATCTCGCCCTCGTAGCTGCCATGCGGATAGACGCCGCTCAGCACCTTCATCAGGGTGGACTTGCCGGCACCGTTCTCGCCCACCAGCGCGTGGATCTCGGCGGGCATGACGGTGAGGTTGACGTTGTTCAGCGCGCGCACCACGCCGAAGCGCTTGGTGATGCCGCGCATTTCCAGGATGGGTTCCATCGCCGTCCTCCGGTTTCAGCCTCCTGCCCGGATGCGGGGCACGCAGGCCGCGTGCCCCGCGCCGGAGGTCAGACGATCTCCTGCTTCCTGTAGTAGCCGCTGCCGACCAGCACCTGTTCCCAGTTGCCCTTGTCCACGATCACCGGCTTGAGCAGGTAGGACGGCACGACCTTGACGCCGTTGTTGTAGCTCTTGGTGTCGTTCACCTTGACCTCCTGGCCGGAAAGCACGGCATCGACCATGTCGGCCGTCACCTTGGCCAACTCGCGCGTGTCCTTGAAGATCGTGGAATACTGCTCGCCCGCCAGGATCGACTTCACCGAGGGGATCTCGGCATCCTGGCCGGAGACCACCGGCATGGGCATGTTGCCGCTGCCGTAGCCGACGCCCTTGAGCGAGGAGAGGATGCCGATGGAAAGCCCGTCATAGGGCGAGAGCACGGCATTGAGGCGGCGGTCGCTGTAGAAGGCGCTGAGCAGGTTGTCCATGCGCGACTGGGCCGTCGCCGGGTCCCAGCGCAGGATGGAGACCTTGTCCATGCCCATCTGCCCGCTCGGCACCACCAGCTTCTTGCTGTCGATGTAGGGCTGCAGCACCGACATCGCGCCGTTGTAGAAGAAGTAGGCGTTGTTGTCGTCCGGCGAGCCGCCGAAGAGCTCGATGTTGAAGGGGCCGGCGCCGTCCTTCAGCTTCAGCGCGGACTCGATGGACTGCGCCTGCAGCACGCCGACCTGGAAGTTGTCGAAGGTCGCGTAGTAGTCCACGTTCTGCGAACCGCGGATCAGCCGGTCATAGGCGATGACCTTGGTGCCCGCCGCCGCCGCCTGGTTCAGCACGTCGGACAGGGTGGTGCCGTCGATCGAGGCGATGACCAGGACCTTGGCGCCCTTGGTCAGCATGTTCTCGATCTGCGAGAGCTGGTTGGGAATGTCGTCGTCGGCGTATTGCAGGTCGGTGGTGTAGCCCCGCTCCTTCAGCACCTTGACGATGTTGTCGCCATCCTGGATCCAGCGGGTGGAGGATTTGGTGGGCATGGCGATGCCCACATTCCCCTTCTTCTGCGCATGGGCAGGCATGGCCAGCCCCGTGGCGAGGCCGGTGGCGCCGAGCATGGCCATGGAGGCGGTCATCAGGGTTCTGCGCTTCATCATTTCCTCGCTCGTTATCGTTGTGGGCCGCTTCCAGGCTCTCAGGCCTCGTGAAACGCCTCCACGGTGATCCGTCGTCCCAGCATGAAGGCATCCGCGACATGGATCATAGGGGAGAGGTCCACATCGCAAGCGCCCGCCTGGATTAAATCGACGAAATGCCGGTAGATTCCACGATATTCGGCCTCCGGCGCCTCCAGCAGCAACTCACCATTCCGTTCCAGCCGGGCCCCGCCGCGCGAGAGGGTGAAGCGCTCCGCCCCGGTCTCCAGGTGAATGTCCCAGCTCTGCGGCCCGGTCTGGCGCCAGTCGAACTCGGCGCGGAGATCGCCGCCCTGCCCGGCACCGAAGCGCAGCGCCGCCGCGATCGGCGCGGCGCGGTTGGCGGGAAAGGACAGCGCCGCCTCCGTCAGGAAGACCGGGAAGGGCAGGATGCGGGTGAGGATGGACAGCGCGTTGATCCCCGGATCGAAGACGCCGAGCCCGCCCGGCTCCCAGATCCATTCCTGGCCGGGGTGCCAGACGCGCACATCCTCCTTCCACTGGATCAGCAGCGCGCGGATGCGCTGCCCGGCGAGGCGCTCGCGCAGCGGCTCCACCGCAGGGGCGAAGCGGGAATGCCAGGTGGCGAAGAGCGTCAGGCCCCTCTCCCGCGCCATCTCCTGCAAGGGGCCGATCTCGGCCAGCGTGGCGCCGGGCGGCTTCTCCAGCAGCACGTGCTTGCCGGCGGCCAGGGCCTGCGCCGCCAGCGCGTGGCGCCCCTGGGGCGGCGTGCAGAGCGCCACCGCGTCGATGGGCGTGCCGGAGGCCAGCAGCTCCTCCAGCGTCGCGAAGGAGGGGAGATCCGGAAGCCCGGCATGGCGGCTGGCGATCCCCGCCAGGGCGATGCCCGGCGTGGCCGCGATGGCGGGCAGGTGCTGGTCGCGCGCGATCTTGCCCAGCCCGACCAGCCCCAGCCGAATCCCATCCATGCCTTACCTCCCCCAGCGCAGCACCAGCGGGTCGAGCCGCCGTGCGATCTCGATCAGCCCCGCGCGCGTGGCCGGATGCAGCGGCATCAGCGGGTGGCGCACCGCCTCGGAGCGGATGACGCCACCTTCCTTCATCAGCGACTTGCACGCCACCAGCCCGCACTGGCGATTCTCATAATTGATCAGCGGCAGCCAGCGGGCATAGGCGTCCACCGCTTCCTCCCGCCGCCCGGCCTCCCAGGGGTCCATGATCTGGCGGATGCCGTCGGGATAGCCGCCGCCGGTCATCGCCCCCGTGGCCCCGGCATCGAGGTCGGCCATCAGGGTGATCGCCTCCTCGCCGTCCCAGGGGCCGATGATCGCATCGCCGCCGATCTCGATCAGCCGGCGCAGCTTGGCGGCGGCCTGCGGCACCTCGATCTTGAAATAGGCGACATTGGCGATCTCGCGCGCCATCCGGGCCAGGAACTCGGCGGAAAGCGGCGTGCCCGCCACCGGCGCGTCCTGGATCATGATCGGGATGCGGATGGCGTCCGAGACGCGCTGGAAGAACTCGTGGATCCCGGGCTCGGCGACACGGAAGGTCGCGCCATGATAGGGCGGCATGACCATCACCATGGCCGCGCCCATGTCCTGCGCCCGCTTCGAGCGCTCGGCGCAGATCTCGCTGCCGAAATGCGTGGTGGTCACGATCACCGGCACACGGCCGGCGACATGCTCCAGCACCGCCCGCATCACCTGGTCGCGCTCCTCGTCCGTCAGCACGAACTGCTCGGAGAAGTTGGCCAGGATGCAGAGGCCGTGCGATCCGGCATCGATCATGAAGTCGATGGCCCGGCGCTGTCCGTCGAGGTCCAGGCGCCCGCGGTCGTCGAAGACGGTCGGGGCCACGGGGAAGACGCCGCGATAGGCGTGGGACTTGGCTTGGCTCATGGAAGGCGCTCCGGCGGCGTCAATGGTTGTCGCGGGCGACGGGCGCGCCGCTGTTGCCGACGAGGAAGTCGAGATCGACGCCCTTGTCCGCCTGCAGCACGTGCTCGACATACATCTTCGTGTAGCCCCGCTTGGCGAGCGGCGTTTCCGGCGCCATCCAGGCGGCCCGGCGCGCCGCCAGCACCTCGTCGGACACATGCAGGTTCAGGCTGCGCGCCGCGACGTCGAGGGTGATCATGTCGCCGTTCTCGACCAGGGCGAGGTTGCCGCCCGCCATGGCCTCCGGCGCCACATGCAGCACGACGGTGCCATAGGCGGTGCCGGACATGCGGGCGTCGGAGATGCGGATCATGTCGCGCACGCCCTGGCGCAGCAGCTTGGGCGGCAGCGGCATGTTGCCGACCTCGGCCATGCCGGGATAGCCCTTCGGCCCGCAATACTTCAGCACCATGACGCAGCTCTCGTCAATGTCGAGATCCTCGTCGTTGATGCGGTGGTGCAGGTCCTCGATGCTCTCGAAGACCACGGCGCGCCCGGTGTGCTGCAGCAGGTGCGGCGAGGCGGCGGAAGGCTTGATCACCGCGCCGTCCGGGCAGAGGTTGCCGCGCAGGATGGCGATGCCGGCATGGGGCTTGAACGGCGCATCATAGGAATGGATGACGTCGCGGTTCCAGCACTCCGCCTCCGCCACGTTCTCCGCCAGGGTGCGGCCATTGGCGGTGATCGCCCCGCCATGCAGGAGGCCGCGCTCCACCAGCTCCCGCAGCACCACGGGCAGGCCGCCGGCGTAGTAGAAATCCTCCATCAGATGCTCGCCGGAAGGCTTGAGGTTCACGAGGCAGTTCACCTCGCTCGCCAGCCGGTCGAAATCCTCCAGCGTCAGCGGGATGCCCAGCCGCCCGGCGATGGCCAGCAGGTGCACCACCGCGTTGGTGGAGCCGCCGATCGCCGCCAGGGTGCGGATCGCGTTCTCGAAGGCCTGCCGCGTCAGGATCTTCGACATGCGCATGTCCTCGCGCACCATCTCCACGATCCGCCGCCCGGCGAGCCGCGCGAGCTGGTTGCGCCGCGCATCCGGCGCCGGGATGGCCGCGTTGGTGGGCAGGCCGATGCCCAGCGCCTCGACCATCGAGGCCATGGTGGAGGCCGTGCCCATGGTCATGCAGGAACCGGCGGAGCGCGACATGGCGCCCTCGGCCTCATGGAACTGGCGCAGCGTGATCTCGCCGGCGCGGAGCTGCTCGCTCATCGAGATGGTGTTGGTGCCGGAGCCGATCTTCTGCCCGCGGTAATGCCCGCTCAGCATCGGGCCGCCGGAAACGCCGATGGCCGGCAGGTCCACGCTGGCCGCGCCCATCAGCAGCGCCGGGGTGGTCTTGTCGCAGCCCATCAGCAGCACCACGCCGTCCAGCGGGTTGGCGCGCAGCGCCTCCTCCACATCCATCGAGGCGAGGTTGCGGTAGAGCATGGCGGTCGGACGCATCTGCGTCTCGCCCAGGCTCAGCACCGGGAATTCCAGCGGATAGCCGCCGGCCTCCAGGATGCCGTGGCGCACATGCTCGGCGATGGTGCGGAAATGCCCGTTGCAGGGCGTCAGCTCCGACCAGGTGTTGCAGATGCCCACCACCGGGCGGCCGTCGAACTGGTCATCGGGCAGGCCGCGGTTGCGCAGCCAGGAGCGGTAGTAGAACCCCATCTTGTCCTGGCGCGCGAACCATTCCCGGCTGCGCAGACCCTTGCCCTCGGGCTTCTCGTCCATCTCGGATTCCTGACCGTCCTGGCCGGCGGCGCCTGCCTGCCGGCAATGCCTCTGTGTGCCGGGCGCCACGAAGCTCAGCACCAGGGCCAGCGGCAGCAGGTAGAGCAGCTTGTTCTTCACCGAGCCGACGGCGATCTTCCACACGATCGGCAGTTCGCGCGAGGCCGCGAAGCCCGT
>NZ_BDLP01000134.1:0-11274 GCF_001950415.1 Roseomonas sp. TAS13 | reverse complement strand
TCGCCTTACGGTGGAGCTGTGCGTAGATGTGATCAAGAGACAGGCATCGAAGGCCGCGCGCTCCAGCGCCTCGCAGCGGTCGAGATGGCGCAGCAGCAGCCGTTCCGCCCGTTCCGAGGAGGCATGGCGCCGCCGCCACAGGCGCCAGAGGAGATGCGCGTTCACCGCCCAGGCGTCATAGGCATGCTCCTGCATCCGCCGCCGCACGGCGGGCGGCAGGGCGTCGAAGCAGGCCCATTCGTCGCCATCCCAGCGGCGCCAGACCGCTTCCCGGACGGTGTTGTCGTTTCCCGGCACGCCGCTCACCCCCAGGCCGGGAAAGGGTCCGGCAACCGGGCCCAGGCGCGCGGTCCACCCCGCATCTCCGCCCCGGTCAGCAGGCAGGCATCGAGCTGCCGGCGCAGCGCCGCCTCGTCCATCCCGGCACCGATGAAGACCACCTCCTGCCGCCGGTCCCCGAAGGGCTCCCGCCACTGGGCGCGGATGCCGTCCCGCCATTGCGGATCGTCCGGCCAGCGCGAGTGGTCCACCGCCGCGAACCAGTAGCCCGCCGCCTCATGCCGCCCGACCTGCCCGGCGAGCTGCCAGGAGCCGGCCCAGTCCATGCGCGTGGCCAGCCAGAAGAAGCCCTTGGCCCGCACCACCCCTGACAGGTCGGATTCGATGAACGCCTTCCACCGCGCCGGGTGCAGCGGCTGCCGCGCCCGCCAGACGAAGGAGCGGATGCCGAACTCCTCGCTTTCCGGCAGGTGCCCGCCCGCCAGGGCCTGGGCCCAGCCCGCCGCGCGCTGCGCCCGGGCGAAGTCGAAGCGCCCCGTGCCCAGCACCTCGGACAGCGCGACGCGGCCGTGGTCGGCGGCGATGATGGCGGCCCCGGGGTTGAAGGTGGCGAGCAGCACGGCCAGCCGCTCCCGCTCCGCCACGTTCATGCGGTCTATCTTGTTGATCACCAGCACGTCGGCGAATTCGACCTGCTCCACCAGCAGGTCCACCAGCAGCCGGTCGTCCTCCTCGCCCGCCACCTCCCCCCGGGCGCGCAGCGTGTCGGCGGAGCCGTAGTCGCGCAGGAAGGCCGGGCCATCGACCACGGTCACCATCGTGTCCAGCCGCGCCAGGTCGCCCAGGCTGCGCCCCGCCTCGTCGCGGAAGTCGAAGGTCGCCGCCACCGGCATGGGCTCGGCGATGCCGGTGCTCTCGATCACCAGCGCGTCGAAGTGCCCTTCCCGCGCCAGGCGGGCGACCTCCACCATCAGGTCCTCGCGCAGGGTGCAGCAGATGCAGCCATTGCTCATCTCCACCAGCTTCTCGCTGGTGCGGGTCAGCACGCCCTCCGCCGAGGGCGCGCCGGCGACCAGCGCGGCGTCGATGTTCACCTCGCTCATGTCGTTGACGATGACGGCGACGCGCTGGCCCTCGCGGTTGGCGAGGATGTGGTTCAGCAGCGTCGTCTTGCCCGCGCCCAGGAAGCCGGAGAGCACGGTGACGGGGAGACGGGTGTCAGAGGGCATGGTCATGCAGCGGAATCCGTCCGGCTTCGTCGAGGCAGAGGAGCAGCCGGGGCACGGGCGGGCCGTCCATCGGCGGGGAGCGGTGCACCAGCCCGCGGCCGGGCGCGGAGGGGTGGGCATCGCCCTTGAGGATCGCGGCATCGCCGGTGCCCAGGCGCACGGGCACGGGCCCCTGCCGCGGGTCGTGGGCACGGGCGGCCTCCGCCCCGAACAGGGGCAGCCATTCCGTGCCCGCCCCGGCATAGGTGCAGAGCAGGCGCAGTCCCACCGCATCGGCATGGAAGCGGCGGCAGGCATCGCCGGCGACGCCTTCCAGCCGGGCCTGGATGCGCTTGCGGCCGAGGATCACGGAGAAGCTGACCGCCAGCCAGCGGATGTCGCGCAGCAGGGCGGGCGGCAACGGCGCCGGCAGCTTCGCGGCGAGGCGGAGGGCGCAGTCCTCGGCCTCCTCCTCCACCGCCACGCGGAAGGGGGCGAGGCGCAGCAGGGCCTGCAGGCCGGTGGGTTCCGGCGGCGGGCGCTGCCAGATGGCGAGCGGCACGTCGGGCCGGCGGATCTCCATCAGCACGCCAGGGTCGGCGGCGGCCAGGATGCGGAGGGCGCCGTCATCGGGCGCGGTCAGGGTCTCGCTGAGGAACACGACCTGGGGTTTATACGGAACGTTATAACATTACAACACCTGGATCGCTGCTCCCGGATCCTGGGGCCCCGGGGGCTTTGCCCCGGGGCCGGAGGCCGCCCGCTACCAGCTCCGCAGGCGGCGCAGGCGCGGGGTCTTCTTGTGCTGGTGCTCGCCCATGCGCCCGAGCAGCGAGTCCAGCTCGGCGATGGCGCGGTGCAGGTAGGGGCCCTTGTTCAGCATGACGCATTCGGCCCGCGCCGCCATCGCGGCGTCGGTCATCTCGCCGCGCGAGGGCGCGCCCTTCTTGATCAGCCGCTCCAGCACCTGGGTCGCCCAGATCACCGGTACATGCGCGGCCTCGCCCAGCCAGAGGATCTCCTCCTGCATCTCCGCCATCCGGGCGAAGCCGATCTCCACCGCCAGATCGCCACGCGCGATCATGATCGCCGTCGGCTGCTGCCCGGCGGCACGCGTCAGGATGGCCGGCAGGGCACGGACAGCCCGCGTGGTTTCGATCTTCAGGATCAGCGACAGGTTCCGCCAGTCGTCGGGCCGGCGGCGCTGCAGCTCCTCCTGGAGCAGGGCCACGTCCTGGGCCGACTGCACGAAGGAATAGCCGATGCCATCGGCATGCCGCGCGACGAAGTCCAGGTCCTGCCGGTCCTGGTCGGTCAGCGCGGCGCAGTGCAGGTCGGTGTCGGGGAAGTTGATGCCCTTCTCCGCCTTCAGCTTCATGCTGCCGCCCGCCACGGTGCTGACGCGCGCCACCAGCCCCCAGCTCTCCACCCGCTCGATGCTGGCGCCCAGCTTGCCGTCGTCGATGAACAGCCGCTCTCCCGGCCGGACCATGGTCAGCACCTCGCCCAGCGTGCATTCCACCGCCGCATGCGGCCCCTCCAGCGCCACCGCCCCGATCCCGCCGGGCGGGGTGACGACCAGCCGGTCGCCTTCCGCCACGCGGTGCGCGCCGGCCACCCGCACCTCGCCGGTGCGGATCTTCGGTCCGCCCAGATCCATGATCACCTTCATGCGCCGGCCGGTGGCGGCCTCGGCCGCATGGACATGCGCGATCATGCGCTGCCAGGCCTCTCGCCCGTCATGGGCGCAGTTGATCCGCACCGCCTCCACGCCACGCTCCGCCAGCTTCCGCATGAAGGCGGGGTCGTCGGCGGCCTCGCTCGGGCAGGTGACCAGCAGATGCACCGGCCGCTGCGGCGAGGCCGGGCCCAGCACCATCCGCGTCCGTTCCGCGAGGTGGCGCTCCCCGTCGAAGAAGGCGGCGGGCGACACCAGTGGCTCCTCGGGCGGCCGCCCGGCCAGGGCCGCCAGGGCACGCTCCACACTTTCCAGCACGGGCAGCACGCGGCTTTCCAGCCGGCCCAGCGAGGAAAGGCCCAGCAGCATCAGCGGCCGCTGCAAGGGCCGCAGGTCCCGGTGCCGCAGCGCCAGATAGCAGGCGAGGTTCTCCGCGCCTGGCCGGAAGTCGGGCTGGTGGAGCGAGCCCTCCCATTGCCGCACCAAGCCGCGCCCTTCCTCGCGCACCGCCTTCAGCAGAGCCCGGATCTCGGCATGCAGGGCCGGCACGTCCACCGGCCGGTCCTCCTCGGGGATTGGCTGCCCTGCAGCTTCGGAAGACCGGGCGGGATCGTCGGACATGCGGCATCTCCTGCGGGACAACCGCCTTTCTAGCGCGGCCTGCCCGGCCCCGGCGTGAAGCTGCCGTGACGCGGCGCCGACAAGGCGTGCCGGATCAGCCCCGCTTGGCCTGTGCCGCCATGCGCACCGTGGCATTGGCCGCGCCGAAGCCGGTGGCGCCGCGGCGCTCGATCATCTCGAAGAAGAAGCGGTGCTCGAAGGCGCGCAGGTAGAAATGCAGCAGCTCGCCCCCCGCATCACGGTCGTAAAGCACGTCATGCTGCTGCAGCCTGCGCAGGAAATCGTCGTCCAGTCCCCATTTCGCCTGCAGGTCGTCGTAGTAGTTCGCCGGCACCGACAGGGTTTCCGCCCCGCGCCGGCGCACGTCCCGAACGCTGGCGAAGATGTCGGCCGTGTCGAAAGCGATGTGGTGCACGCCCGCCCCGGCGAAGGCGGTGACGAAGCGGCCGGTGGAGGTCTTCTGCCCCTCCGAGATGTTCAGCGGCAGGCGCAGCGCGCCGTTGCCGGACACCACGGCGCGGCTGCGCACCAACCCCTGCGGATCGGCGAGGTCCCAGATCGACTGCGGCTCCAGCCCGAAGACACTGCGCCAGAACAGGACGGCGGAATCCATCGTGCCGTTGGGCAGGGCGAGCGCGACATGGTCGATGCCGGCGAAGCCGCTGTCGCCAGCCACCACGCCTTCCTCCAGCATGGCGAAATCGTCCTGCCAGCAGCTTTTCCCCGGCCGCGGCGCCTCGGCCAGCAGGATCAGCGTGCCGTCCGTGTTGCGGATGCCCGAGATCGGCAGTTCGCCCTCGCCCCGGTGCTCCTGCCAGTCGGAGCAGAGCAGCTTGCGGGCGCGCGTCAGGGTCTGCTCCACATCGTCCACCCGCACGGCGAAGGCGCAGACCGAGGGACCGTGGAGCTGGAAATGCTCGGAGGCGGCGCTATCCTGCTCGCTGTTCAGCACCAGGGAAACATCGCTCTGGCGGTAGAGGTCCACATCCTTGCTGCGGTGCCGTCCGACGCGGCGGAAGCCGATGCGTTCCAGATAGGTGGCGAGCTTGCGCCGCGCACCCTCGTCCACCGCGAATTCCAGGAACTCCACCCGCTCCGCCACCGGCGGCGGCGGCAGGTCCAGCACGCCGGTGCGGGATTCGGTGAAGATCAGCGAGCGCAGCCCGTCGCGCGCCGTGGCACGGGCCGGAAGGGTGCGGAAATCGTCGTTGAAGATTTCCAGCGACAAGGGGCCGCGATAGCCGGAGGCCACCACCGCGCGGGTGAAATCCTCCACCGGCAGGTCGCCCTGGCCGGGGAAGTTGCGGAAGTGCCGGCTCCAGGACAGCACGTCCATGGTCAGCTTCGGCGCGTCGGCAAGCTGCACGAAGAAGATGCGATCGCCGGGCACCTGGGCGATGCCGGAAGGGTCGTCGCCCAGGGACAGGGTGTGGAAGCTGTCGAGGATCAGCCCCAGGCCAGGGTGGCCCGCCTGCTGCACGATCTTCCAGGCATGGCTCCAGCGCCGGATGTTCTGGCCCCAGGCCAGGGCCTCGAAGCCGACGCGCAGGCCGCGCTTCGCCGCCCGCTCCGCCATCTCCCGCAGGTCGGCGGCGGCCCGTGCATCGTCGTCCAGGCTGTGCGGCTGCGTGTTGGAGCAGACCAGCAGCAGGTCGGTGCCCAGCGCCTGCATCACGTCGAACTTGCGCTCGGCGCGGTCCATGTTGCGGGCGCGCTGCGGCTCCGGCATGGCCTCGAAGTCGCGGAAGGGCTGGAAGATGGCGATCGCCAGCCCCAGGTCGCGCGCCGCCTTGCGCACATCGGCGGGCGTGCCCTCGAAGGTGAGGAGGTCGTTCTCGAAGATCTCCACCCCGTCGAAGCCTGCCGCGGCCGCCGCCTCCAGCTTGTCGAGCAGGTTTCCGCTCAGCGAGACCGTGGCGATCGAGCGCGCGAAGCGCGACTTCGTGGGCAGCATGGCGGTCTTCCGGATGCTCGGGTCGGTAAGCCTCAGGTCAGGAGGCAGGGACCTGCGGGATCCCCAGCATGTCACGGGCCTGCCGCGCCGTCGCGACCGGCCGGTCGTACCGCGCGCACAGTTCCGCCACCCGCTTCACGAGCTGGGCATTGCTTTCCGCCAGGGTGTTCCTGTCCCAGCGGATATTGTCCTCCAGCCCGGTGCGGACATGGCCACCCATCTCCAGCGCCCAGTGGTTGACCTCCAGCTGGTGGCGGCCGATGCCGGCGGCGGTCCAGGTGGCGTCGGGCAGCATCTCCCGCAGCTTCCGGACCTCGAACTCCAGGATGTCGCGCTTCGCCGGCAGGGCGTGCTTCACGCCGAGCACGAACTGCACATGCGGCGGCGGCTTCAGCAGCCCCTGGTTCACCATGTCCACCGTGTTGTAGAGCATGGCGAGGTCGAAGGCCTCGATCTCCGGCTTGATGCCGTAGTCCAGCATCTGCTGCGCGAGGTGGCGCACGAAGTCGGGCGGGTTCTCGTAGACGATGGTGGGGAAGTTCACCGAGCCGGTGGCCAGCGAGGCCATGTCCGGCTTCAGGTAGAGCATCGCCCCGCGCTGGTCCAGCGAGCGGCCGCGCCCGCCGGTCGAGAACTGGATGATGATGTCCGGGCAGTGCTTGCGGATGCCCTCCTGCAAGGCCGCGAACTTCTCCGGGTCGGAGGAGGAGCTCTCATCGGCATTGCGGACATGGACATGGACCAGGGCGGCCCCGGCCTCATAGGCGGCCTGGGTGGATTCCACCTGTTCCGGGATGGTGATCGGAACGGCGGGGTTGTCCTTCTTGCGCGGCACCGAGCCGGTGATGGCCACGCTGATGATGCAGGGCTCGCCCATGGTTCCGTTTCCTCCCCGGTCCTGCCGTCCGTCTCAGACGCGCTCGATCAGGGCCGCGATGCCCTGGCCGACGCCGATGCACATGGTGGCGATGGCGCGCTTGCCGCCCAGCGTCTCCAGTGCGTTCACCGAGGTCAGCGCGATGCGCGCGCCCGATGCGCCCAGCGGATGGCCCAGCGCGATGGCGCCGCCATGCGGGTTCACCTGCGGCGCGTCGTCCGGCAGGCCCAGGTCGCGCGTCACCGCCAGCGCCTGACTGGCGAAGGCCTCGTTCAGCTCGATCAGGTCGATCTCGCCGATCGACAGGCCGGTGCGGGCCAGCAGCTTCTTCGTCGCAGGCGCCGGGCCGAAGCCCATGATGCGCGGCTCGACACCGGCCGTGGCCATGCTCACCACCCGGGCGCGCGGCGTGAGGCCGTATTTCCGGGCCGCCGCCTCGCTGGCGATGATCAGCGCCGCGGCGCCGTCATTGACACCCGAGGCATTGCCCGCCGTGACCGTGCCGGGGGTGCGGAAGGGGGTCTTGAGCTTGGCCAGGCCCTCCAGCGTCGTCTCGGGGCGCGGGTGCTCGTCCACCTCCACCACCGTGTCGCCCTTGCGGCCGGGGATGGTGACGGGGACGATCTCGCGGGCGAAGAATCCCGCCTCCTGCGCCGCCTTGGCCTTCTGCTGCGAGCGATAGGCGAAGACGTCCTGGTCCTCGCGCGAGATGCCGAACTGCTCCGCCACGTTCTCGCCCGTCTCGGGCATGGAATCCGTGCCGTAGGTCTTCTTCATCATCGGATTGACGAAGCGCCAGCCGATGGTGGTGTCCTCGATCCTCGCCTCGCGCGAGAAGGCCGTCGCCGCCTTGCCCATCACGAAGGGCGCGCGGGTCATGCTTTCCACGCCGCCGGCGATCACCAGCTCCGCGTCGCCCGAGCGGATCATGCGCGCCGCCGTGCCCACGGCATCGAGGCCCGAGCCGCAGAGCCGGTTCAGCGTCGAGCCCGGCACCGCCACCGGCAGCCCGGCCAGCAGCACCGCCATGCGGGCCACGTCGCGGTTGTCCTCGCCCGCCTGGTTGGCGCAGCCGACATAGCAGTCGTCCACCGCCGCCCAGTCCACGCCCTTGTTGCGCTCCACCAGGGCGCGGAAGGTGTGGGCCAGCAGGTCGTCCGGGCGCACATCCTTCAGCGCGCCGGCATAGCGGCCGATCGGGGTGCGGACGAAGTCGCAGATGTAAGCGTCAGCCATGGTTCGCTCCCCTCTCAATCGGCCTGGTGCAGCCGGGCGCCGGTCTTCGCCTGCAGCGTGTCGAAATCCAGCCCCGGCACCATCTCGCGCACCACGAAGCCCTGCTCCGTGATGTCGATCACCGCGAGGTTGGTATAGACCCGCGTCACCGCGCGCCCGGCGGTCAACGGATAGGAGCATTCCTCCACCAGCCGCGGCCTGCCGTCCTTGGTGGTGTGCTCCATCACCACCCAGAGGCGCTTGGCGCCCACCGAGAGGTCCATGGCCCCGCCCACGGCGGGGGCGCTGTCATTGGCCGAGGTCGCCCAGTTGGCGATGTCGCCGTTCTGCGCCACCTCGAAGGCGCCGAGCACGCAGAGGTCCAGGTGCCCGCCCCGGATGATCGAGAAACTGTCCGCGTGGTGGAAGAAGCTGCCGCCCGGGGTCAGCGTCACATGCTGCTTGCCGGCGTTGATCAGCCAGGGATCGACCTTGCCTTCCTCCGGCGCCGGGCCCATGCCCAGCAGCCCGTTCTCGGAATGGATCACCACCTCATGGCCCGCCGGGATCTGGTCGGCCACCAGGGTCGGCACGCCGATGCCCAGGTTGACGTACCAGCCCTCGGGAATGTCCTTTGCCACGCGCGCCGCCATCTGCGGGCGGCTGAGCGGCCTGAAGTTCACCGTCTCCGACATGTCTCGCTCCTCCGCCTCAGCTCTGGGGATCGCCGTAGGGAACATGCACCACGCGGTCGGTGAAGATGCCGGGCGTGACGATGGTCTCCGGGTCCAGTCCCCGCTCATCCTCGCAGAGATGCTGGGTCTGCACGACGGTGCATTTGCCCGCCATGGCCATCACCGGATTGAAGTTCCGGCCGGACTCCCGATAGACGAGGTTGCCCCAGCGGTCCGCCCGCCAGGCCTCGACCAGCGCGACGTCGCCCGGCAGGGCCTCCTCCAGGATGCAGGGGCGGCCATTGTACTCGCGCACCTCCTTGCCCTTGGCCAGCAGCGTGTTGGCACCGGTCGGGGTGAAGAAGGCCGGCACGCCCGCGCCCGCGGCACGCATCCGCTCCGCCAGCGTGCCCTGAGGCACGATCTCCAGCTCGATCTTTCCGGCCTTGTACAGCTCCTCGAAGACCACCGAGCCGGAGGAGCGCGGGAAGGAGCAGACGATCTTGCGCACCCGCCCCAGCTCCATCAGCTTCGCCAGGCCGGTGCGCCCGGTGCCCGCGTTGTTGGCGACGACGGTGAGG
This sequence comes from Roseomonas sp. TAS13, assembly GCF_001950415.1. Classification (NCBI taxonomy): domain Bacteria; kingdom Pseudomonadati; phylum Pseudomonadota; class Alphaproteobacteria; order Acetobacterales; family Roseomonadaceae; genus Roseomonas; species Roseomonas sp. TAS13. The sequence continues at coordinate 2,187 of NZ_BDLP01000134.1, read as the reverse complement.
TCCTTCGCCCCCTGCTCCGCCAGTCCTTCGATCAGGGCATTGGGCTGTCCCACCGGGCCGAAGCCACCGATCAGCACGGTGGACCCGTCCTTCACCCCTTCCAGCGCCTCCGCGATCGAGCGGACGAATTTGTTGATCATGCGGTCTTCCCGTTGCGGCGCGGAAGGGTCGCCGCCTGCTGCAGCACCCGGTCGATGAAGAGGCTGGCCGCGCCCAGATAGCCAGCCGGATCGGTAAGGGCCTCGATCTTCTCCCTGTCGAGGCGGGAGGACACCTCCTCCTCCCGCGACAGCGCCTCGGCGAGGGGGACACCCTCCTTCAGCGCCACGTCGCAGGCATGGTGGACGGCATGGTGCGCCTGCTCGCGCCCCAGCACGGGGGCGAGGCCCATCATCACCGCCTCGGCCATGATCAGCCCGCCGGTGCTGTCGAGGTTGCGGCGCATGCGTGCGGCATCCACCGTCATCCCCTCGGCCACCAGCACGGCCTGCTCCAGCGCGCCATGCGTCAGCAGCAGGCTCTGGAAGATCGCCAGCGGCTCGGCCTGCCAGGGGCCGGTGCCGCGTTCCTGGTCGTGCGGCAGGGCCGCCAGCATCTGCGGCACCAGCGCGCCCACCCCGCGCGCCTGGGCGATCACGTATTCGCAGGCGATCGGGTTGCGCTTCTGCGGCATGGTGGAGGAGCCGCCACGCCCGGGGGCATGCGGCTCGGCCACCTCGGCCACCTCGGTCTGCATCAACAGCATGACGTCGGTGGCGAACTTGCTGAGCGAGCCGGTCAGCAGCCCGCACCAGGAGACCAGCTCGGCGAAGCCGTCATGCGCGACATGCCAGGGGATCTCCGGCTCGGCGAGGTCCAGCTCCCGCGCCAGCCCGGCCAGCACCTCCGCCCCGCGGTCGCCCAGCGAGGCCAGCGTGCCGACCGCGCCGCCGAACTCCACCCGCAGCACGCGCGGCCGCAGCTCCGCCAAGCGCTCCCGCATCCGCAGCAGGGGCGAGAGCCAGACGGCGCATTTGTAGCCGAAGGTCACCGGCAGGGCATGCTGGAGATGCGTGCGCCCGGCCATCACCGTGCCGCGATGCTCCTCCGCCCGCGCCGCCAGCGCGGCGCAGACCCGGTCCAGGTCCCGCTCGATGATCGCCAGCGCGTCGCGGATCACCAGCACCGTGGCGGTGTCGAGGATATCCTGGGTGGTGGCGCCCCAATGGGTCCAGCGCCCGGCTTCCGGCCCGGCGGCCTGGGAAAGCTGCTTCACCAGCCCCACCACCGGATAACCGGTGTTGCGGGTGGAGATGGCGAGCGCGGTCATGTCGAGCTTTCCCGCCCGCGCCGCCGCGGTGATGGCGGGCGCGGCTTCCGCCGGGATCAGGCCCAGCCGGGCCTCGACCCGGGCCAGCGCCGCCTCCACGTCCAGCATGCGCTGCAGCCAGGCGCGGTCGCCCGCCGCCTCGCGCATCGCCTCGCTGCCATAGAGGGTGCCGAAGACCACGCTGTCGGCGGGGTTGACGCTCATGCCCGGGGCACCCCTTGCGTCGCCGCGCGGCTCATCGCGTCTCCTCCTCCATCTCCTTCAGGGTCTTCTTGGCCAGTTTCAGCGCATGATTGGCCGCCGGCACGCCCGCATAGGCGCCCACCTGCAGCAGGACCTCCGCGATCTCCTCCGGAGAGACGCCCGTGTTGCGCGTGGCGCGCACATGCAGGACGAACTCGTCCTCCCGTCCCAGCGCCGCCATCATGGCCAGGGTGAGAAGGGACCGCGTGTGCCGTGGTAGCCCCGGGCGGGTCCAGATGCCACCCCAGACATTGCGGGTGATGTAGTCCTGGAAGGGCTGGTCCAGCGGCGTCACCGCGGCGCCGGCACGGGCGACATGCGCCTCGCCCAGCACGGCTTTCCGCACCGCCAGCCCGGCAGCATAGGCGTCGCCCGCCGCGACCGGCGCCTGGGCGGTGAGGAAGTCACGCATCGCCGCGACCACCGCCTCCGGGCGCTCCATGGTCGGGATATGGGCGGTGTCGGGGATCACCTCCAGCCGCGCGCCGGGGATGGCGTCGCGCAGCGCCTCGGCGCTGGCCAGCGGCGTCGCCTGATCGCCATCGCCCACCAGCACCAGTGCCGGCACGCTCAGGCGGCGGGAGGTCTCGGTCAGGTCGGCGGCGGCGATGGCCTCGGCGGCACCGGCATAGCCT
>NZ_BDLP01000133.1:0-11310 GCF_001950415.1 Roseomonas sp. TAS13 | reverse complement strand
GGCGGCCTCGGGCGGCAGGTTCACCGAGGCCAGGAGCTCCGCCACCCGCCCGGCGATCTGCGGGACCGGCACGATGCCGTGGACGCGCAGCGCCTCGCCCAGCGTCTCGCCCACGGTCAGGCGCGGGTTCAGGGAGGTGTGCGGATCCTGGAACACCATCTGCGCGCGGCGGTGGAAGCGTCGGCGGGTGGCTCCGCGCAGGGCGGCCAGATCGTCGCCGCCAAAGCTCACCTGCCCGCCATCGGGAGAATCCAGCCCGACCAGCAGGCGGGCCAGGGTGGACTTGCCGCAGCCGGATTCGCCGACGATGCCCAGCACCTCGCCCCGACGCACCGCGAGCGACACGCCGCGCAGCGCCTGCACGCGCCCGCCCCGTGGTGCCCTGAAGCTGCGCGTCGCCTCGCTGACGCGGAGCAGCACCTCCGGCGGCGTGAACTGGAGGACGGCGCTCATCGTTCCTGCTCCATCCATCGCGGCGGCAGGAGATCGGCGGCGAGGCAGGCGGCCAGATGGTCCGGCTCCACCGATTCCAGCGCCGGCACGCCGGCCTCGCAGCCCGCCATCCGCCAGGTGCAGCGGGGGGCGAAGGCGCAGCCCGGCGGCATCCGCAGCGGCGAGGGTGGCGTGCCGGGCACGGGGCTGAGGCGGCCGCCCTCGTTTTCCTCGCCCGGCATGGCACCGAGCAGGGCGGCGGTGTAGGCGTGGCGCGGATGGGCGAAGAGGCCGGCGGCGGGGCCGCTTTCCACCACCCGCCCGGCATACATCACCGAGACCCGGTCGCAGGTTTCGGCCACCACGCCCAGGTCGTGCGTGACCAGGATCATGGCCATGCGGTGCTCCTCCACCAGGCGGCGCAGCAGGCGCAGGATGCCGTCCTGCACCGTGACGTCGAGCGCCGTGGTGGGCTCGTCGGCCAGCAGCAGCCGGGGGCCGGGGGCCAGGGCGATGGCGATCATCGCGCGCTGGCGCATGCCGCCGGAGAATTCATGCGGGTAGGAGCCCAGGCGCTCGCGCGGGCTGGGGATGCCGACCTCGGCCAGGAGCTGCTCCGCCCGCTCCCGCCGCGCCGCGCGGCCGAGGCGCGGGAAATGCGCCTGCAGGCTTTCGTCGATCTGCGCGCCCACGGTCATCACCGGGTTCAGTGCCAGTCCGGGCTCCTGGAAGATCATCGCGACCTCCCGCCCCCGCACCTGCTGCAAGGCGCGGGGCGGCAGGGCCAGGAGGTTCCGGCCATTCCACAGCACCTCGCCGGCGATGCGGGCCTTGGGCGGCAGCAGGCCGGGGATGGCGCGCAGGGACACGCTCTTGCCGCTGCCGCTCTCGCCCACCAGCCCCAGGATCTCGCCCGGCGCCACGGCGAGGTCGACGCCGTGCACGATCGGCAGCGGCCCCATGGCGACGCGCAGGCCGCGCACCCGCAGCCCCTCGCCGGTGGCGGGCGCGGCGGCGGATGCGGGCGGCGTCAGGGTTCCCGCCGCCGTCAACGCCGGATGTCCATGCGGTCCGCTAGCCCATCGCCCAGGAGCGAGAAGCCGAGGCCGCAGATCACCACGGCGACGCCGGGGAAGATCGCGATCCAGGGCGCCTGGGTCAGGAAGTTCTTGCCGTCCGCCACCAGCACGCCCCATTCGGCCTCCGGCGGCTGTGCGCCCAGGCCGAGATAGCCGAGCGAGGAACCGAGCAGGATGGCCAGCGCCATGTCGGAGACGGCATAGGCGAGGACCGGCCGCACCGCATTGGGCAGGACGTGGCGGCCCAGGATGCGCGCGGTGCCGTAGCCCAGGCCGCGCGCCGCCGAGATGTGGTCGGTGGCGGCGACCACCGCGACCTCGCCCCGCATCAGGCGGGCATAGGGGACCCAGCCGGCGATGGCGATGGCGATGTACATGTTGGTCAGGCCCGGGCCGAGTACCGCGACGATGGCGATCACCAGCACCAGGAAGGGAAAGGTGACCACGAGGTCCATGGCGCGGCCCAGCAGCGTGTCGGCGATGCCGCCGAGATAGCCCGCCATCAGGCCCAGGAAGCCGCCGACGACCATCGGTCCGGCCACGGCGAGCACGGCGATCTCCAGGTCCACCCGCGCGGCCCAGACGGTGCGGGACAGCACGTCGCGGCCGAACTGGTCGGTGCCGAAGGGGTGCTCCCAGGAGGGCGGGGCCATCAGCGCGTTGTAGTCGAAGAAGAGCGGGTCGAAGGGGGCGATGAGCTGCGGCACCAGGGCGCAGAGCACCACGATGCCGAGGATCGCGCCGCCGAGGGCCAGCGCCCTCATGAGCGCCTCCGCTGCGTGGCGCGCGGATCGAGCCAGGCGACGGTGAGGTCGGTCGCCAGGAAGGTCAGCGAGACCAGCACCGCCAGCACCAGGGTCAGCCCCTGCACCACCGGGTAGTCGCGGGCGAAGATGCTGTCCACCATCAGCCGCCCCACGCCTGGGATGGCGAAGACGCTTTCGGTGATCACCGCGCCGCCCAGCAGCCCGCCGATCTGCAAGCCGACCAGGGAGACCGTGGCCGCCGCCGCGGGACGCAGGACATGGGAGCGCATCACCACGGATTCCGGCAGGCCCTTGGAGCGGGCGAAGGCCACATGCTCCGCCCGCAGCGTGCCCAGCAGCGAGGCGCGCAGCGAGCGCGTCGCCACGGCGGTGAAGGAAAGGGCCAGCGTCAGGGCGGGGAGGAAGAGGTGGTAGATGTGTTCCAGCGGCGTGTCGCCATAGCCGCCCACCGGGAAGATCCGCCACTGCGCCGCGAAGAGGGTGAGCAGCAGCAGGCCCAGGAAGAAGATCGGCGCGCTGAGGCCGACCTGGAGGCCGCTGCGCACCGCCACATCCTCCCACCGCCCGGCGCGCAGCGCGGCGATGAAGGCGAGCGGCAGGCTGAGCAGCAGCGACAGGATGATCGCCATCAGTGTCAGCAGCAGCGTGGCCGGCAGGCGCTCCGCCACCAGTTGCAGCACCGGCACGCGGGCGCCGATCGACATGCCCAGGTTGCCTTGCGCCAGCAGCGTCACATAGGACCAGAACTGTTCCGGCACCGAGCGGTCCAGCCCCAGCTCGGCGGTGAGGCGCGCCACGGCCTCGTCGGTGCCGCGTTCCCCCAGCATGGCCGAGACGGCGTCGCCCGGCATGGCGCGCGCCAGGAAGAAGACCGCGACCACCGCCAAAGCGAGGGTCGGCAGCATCTGGCCGATGCGGCGCAGGGCATAGCGCAGCACCGGCGGCTCAGCGCTGGACCGCGGCTTCCACGAAAAGGTTGTTGCCCAGCGGGATCTGCACGAAGCCGGTGGCCTGCTTGCGGAAGGCGACCGGATAGGGCGTCTCGTAGAGGAAGAGGATCGGCGCGGCCTCGGCGTAGGTCTTCTGGATCTCCTGGTACATCGCGGTGCGCTTCTCCAGGTCCGTCTCCTTGCTGCTGGCGAGGTAGAGCTCGTCCAGCTTCGGGTTCTGGTAGCCGGAGCGCACATTCTCCACATTCGGGTAGTAGGCGAAGTAGGAGGTGATCTGCGCCGGGTCGGCGATGTCGTTGGTCCAGAGCGCGGTGCGGAGCTGGAAGTCGCCGGCGCGGTAGCGGGCGACCTTGGTGGCGTTGTCGAGCTGCTCGATCGTCACCTTGATCCGGATCGCGGCCAGCATCTGCTGGATCGCGGTCAGGTCGTTCACGTCGTCCTGGTTGCCGGAGATGGTCTGGCAGGTCACCTCGAAGCCCTCGGCATAGCCCGCCTCGGCCATCAGCGCCTTGGCCTTGGCGAGGTCGTAGGGGTAGAGGGCGCCCGAGGCCGGGCCGCTGAACAGCGGCGTGGTGGAGGACATGAAGGAGCGCATGGGCTTGCCCAGCCCCTGCGTGGTGATCGCGATGATCGCGTCCTTGTTCACCGCGTGGTTGATGGCCTGGCGCACCCGCACATCGGCCATCGGGTTCTTCCGGCCCTTGTATTCCGGGCGGCAGTTGAGCCCGACATAGCGCACGCGGGTCGAGGGCCAGAGCTCCATCCGCATGGCCGGGTCGGCCTGCAGCTCCTTCACCCGGGCATAGGGGACGAATTCCGTGCCATCCAGCTCGCCGGCCTTCAGCTTCAGCAGGCGGGTGGCGTCGTCGGGCACGATGTCGAAGCGGAGCTCATCCAGATAGGGCAGCGGCTTGCCGTCCGCGGCCACGCGCCAGTGATGCGGGTTGCGCTTCAGCAGCATGGTCTGGCCACGCTGCCAGGAGGCCAGCACGAAGGGGCCGGTGCCGACAGGCTTCTCGGCGAAGGCCTTCATCTTGTCTTCCACCGTGGCGCCGGGCGCGGCCTCGACCAGCTTCTGCGGCATGATGCCCGTGTTGAAGGTGGCGAGTGCCGCCAGCAGCGTGGCGTCGGGGTGGCCGAGGCGGATCGTGACCTTTCCTTCGCCCGGCTCCACGGCCTTGATCGAGCCGATCAGGTCCTTCCAGGCGCCGGTGCCGCGGGCGCGGTCGAGCGACCAGGCCACATCCGCCGGGGTCAGGTCGCTGCCATCGGCGAACTTCACGCCGGGGCGGAGCGTCAGCTCCAGGGCGAGCCTGTCGTCGCTCCATTTCCATTCCGTGGCCAGGCCGGGCTGCAGCCCCTTGCCGTCCGGGGTGGGGGAGAGGAGCGTGTCGAAGAGGTTGGTGAGGACCCAGATGTCGGCATTCAGCTCGGTGGCCACCGGGTCCAGGAACTGGCTGTCGGTGTAGCGGCCGAAGGCCATGCGGCCGCCGCGGATGGCCGAGGAAGGCGCCCCGGGTCCCCCCGCCGCCTGGGCCAGGGCCTGTCCCGGAAGGGCCGGGGCGGCCACGGCCAGCGTCGCGAAGCCGGCCAGGAGGGAGCGTCGGGTCAGTTCGAGGGCGTCGGTCATCCGGGGGCTTTCCTGGGTTGCCCCTAGGCTGTCCCCCGGATGGCGCGGGTGTCAACGCGCCGCGCCGCCTCGTTTCCCAAGGGTTTTCAAGGTGCCCGGCCCAGGCTGCACAGGATCTGTGCAGCCCGGCCCCAGGCATTGGCAGTCAGCGGCCGGCTTCGTCCCGCATGAAGCCCTTCTTCTGCATGTCGGGCATCAGGATCACCGAGACCAGGGCGACCACGAGCATGATGGTGACGTACCAGCCGAAATAGCTCTCCACCCCGGCATTCTTGAAGCTGAGGGCGACGTATTCCGCCGAGCCGCCGAAGATCGCGTTGCCGATGGCATAGGAGAGGCCGACGCCCAGCGCCCGGACCTCGGCGGGAAAGAGTTCTGCCTTCAGCACGCCGCTGATGGAGGTGTAGCAGCTGATGACGGCCAGGGCGATCAGCAGCAGGCCCAGCGCGACGAGGGGAGAGGAAGCGGTGCCCAGGGCGTTCAGCAGCGGGATGGTGGTGAGGATGCCCGCCACGCCATAGACCAGCAGCAGGTTCTTGCGGCCGAAACGGTCCGAGATGGCACCGAAGATCGGCTGCATGCACATGTAGAGGAAGAGCGCCGCCGTCATCACGAGGCTCACGGTCTTCACCGGGAAGCCGGTCGTGTTGACCAGGTATTTCTGCATGTAGGTGGTGAAGGTGTAGAAGGGCAGGCTGCCGCCGGCGGTGAGGCCCAGCACCGTCAGGAAGGAGCGCGGGTGGGCGAGCAGCGCGCGCAGCGTGCCGGCGCCCTTGGCGCTGCGCGTCTTCTCCGTCGAGGTCTCGTGCAGCGAGCGGCGCAGGTAGAGGGCGATCACCGCCGTGGCGGCGCCGATCAGGAAGGGGACGCGCCAGCCCCAGGCGCGCATCTGGTCGGCCGTGATCAGCATCTCCAGGATCACCACCACCAGCACGGCGAGGAGCTGGCCGCCGATCAGCGTCACGTACTGGAAGGAGGAATAGAAGCCGCGGTTCTTCGAGGTCGCGACCTCGCTCATATAGGTCGCGACGGTGCCGTATTCGCCGCCCACGGAGAGGCCCTGGGTCATGCGGGCGAGCAGCAGCAGGAGAGGCGCCGCGATGCCGATGCTGTCATAGGTCGGCAGGATCGCGATCACCAGCGAGCCGCCGCACATCATGAGCACGGAGACCAGCATCGAGAACTTCCGCCCCTTGCGGTCGCCGAGGCGGCCGAAGAACCAGCCGCCGATCGGGCGCATCAGGAAGCCGATGGCGAAGACGGCGGCCGCCTGGAGCAGCGCCACCGTCTGGTTGCCGCTGGGAAAGAAGGCATGCGCGAAGTACAGCGCGGTGAAGGCGTAGGTGTAGAAGTCGTACCACTCGACCAGGTTGCCGGAGGATGCGCCGACGATGGCCATGACGCGTTTGCGGACCTCATGAGGCTCGCCGACAACGATTCCGCTGCTATCCATCCGATCTCTCCTGTTCGAGCCAGGCCGTTTCCTTAGCGCGGATGCCGGGAGGGCCATAGGGCCGCGGCGGCAGGTCTATCTGATGAATGGGCAAGGCAGGCCGTCGCTTTCATGGATGCTCGTCCATGAAAGCGGCCCTTGCTTCGCCGGGGCCCGGCCCGTCGGGGACGTGTTCCGGCCTCAGGCGCCGCGCATCGCGGGCACCAGCAGGCCGACATTGTGCCGGAACATGGCCTCGTAGGTCGCGGCCGGGCCGTCCGGCGGCGAAAGGGAGTCGGAGAACAGCTCGCCCTGCACCTTGGCCCCGGCATCCCGGGCCAGGCGTTCCAGGAGCGCCGGGTTGGTCATGTTCTCGATGAAGACGGCGGTGACGTGCTTTGCCCGCACCTGCCGGATCAGCGCGGCGACCTGGGCGGCGGAGGGTTCGCTTTCCGTGCTCATGCCCTGGGGCGCCTCGAAGCGCACGCCATAGGCCGCGCCGAAATAGCCGAAGGCGTCATGGCTGGTCACGACGATGCGGCGCGCCTCCGGCACGGTCGCGACCTGTTCCCGCACCCAGGCATCCAGGCTGGCGAGGCGTTCCCGGAAGGCCGCGGCGTTGCGGCGGTAGAGATCGGCGCCCTCGGGGTCCGCCGCGGCGAGGGCTTCCGCGATGTTGCCGGCATAGGCCTGGCCGTTCCGGAGGTCCTGCCAGGCATGGGGATCGGTTGCCTCGTGGCTGTGGCCATGGCCTTCCTCCACCATCTTCCGCGGGGTCACGCCCTGGCTGGCCGTCGCGATCCGGGCCTTGGTGGCGGAGGAGCGGATCAGCCGGTCGAGCCACGGCTCGAAGCCGAGGCCGTTGCGGACCACGAGCCCGGCGGAGCGGATCGCCGCTGCATCGGAGGGGCGGGGCTGGTAGGTGTGGGAGTCGCCGCCGGGGCCGACCAGGGTATGGATGGCCACCCGGTCGCCGCCGACCTGACGCACCATGTCGCCCAGGATGGAGAAGGAGGCGACGACATCCAGCCGTGGCGCGGCGGACGGGGCGGCGGCCTGTGCCCGGGCGGAGCCGGGGGCGAGGAGGTTGCCCAGGGAAAGCAGGGCGGGGGCCAGGAGCAGGGTGGAGCGGCGTCGCATGGCGTGGCTTTCAAAACGTTATAACATCTCATAGCGCCGGCCTGTCCGAGGGGGCAAGGTGGGCGATCACGTCCCGGCCGCCATGATCACGGGGCTGGTCCAGCTCCGCTCCGGCTGCCCGGGCACCGCCCTGGGTTCCGCCTTGCCGCGCGGGGGGGCGATGCCGCTGGCCGCCGGACCCGTGCCCGGTGCATCCCTGGCTCCCGCCCACGGGCGCGGCGCCGGGCTGTTACGGCCCCCATCTGGCAGGATAAGCGGGGTCATGGCGTGTTCCTGGCGGGGCGCCCTTCAAGCCCGGCGCCAGCCCTGCTACGCCTGCCCGCAACGTCCACCTGACAGGATTGCAGCACCCATCATGTCTGAGAGCTTCGACGTTATCGTCATCGGCGCCGGTCCCGGCGGCTATGTCTGTGCCATCCGCGCCGCGCAGCTCGGCATGAAGGTGGCCTGTGTGGAGAAGCGGGCCACGCTGGGCGGCACCTGCCTGAACATCGGCTGCATCCCCTCCAAGGCGCTGCTGCAGTCCTCCGAGAACTACGAGGAGGCGGCGCACCACTTCGCCGACCACGGCATCGGCGTGGGGCAGCTCACGCTCGACCTCGCCCGCATGCAGGCCCGCAAGGGCGAGGTGGTCGGTGCCAACGTCAAGGGCGTCGAGTTCCTGTTCAAGAAGAACAAGGTCACCTGGCTGAAGGGCGCGGGCAGGATCACCGCCCCGGGCAAGGTCGAGGTCGAGGGCGCGACCTACGAGACGAAGAACATCATCATCGCCACCGGCTCCGACAGCGCACCCCTGAAGGGTGTCGAGGTGGACGAGAAGCAGATCGTCACCTCCACCGGTGCGCTGGAGCTGGAGAAGGTGCCGGGCCATCTCGTCGTCATCGGCGGCGGCGTGATCGGGCTGGAGCTGGGCTCCGTCTGGCGCCGCCTGGGCGCCGAGGTGACGGTGATCGAGTTCCTCGACCGCCTCGTGCCCGGCATGGATGGCGAGATCGCCAAGCAGTTCGAGCGCGTGCTGTCCAAGCAGGGCATCAAGTTCAAGCTGAAGAGCAAGGTGACCGGCGCCACCAAGGGCAAGGACGGCGTGACGCTGACCGTGGAGCCTGCCGCCGGCGGCACCGCCGAGGAGATCAAGGCCGACGTCGTGCTGCTGGCCATCGGCCGCCGCCCCTATGTCGAGGGGCTGGGACTCGATGCCGCGGGCGTGGCGCTGGATGAACGGGGCCGGGTGAAGGTGGACGGGCATTTCGCCACCAACGTGCCCGGCATCTATGCCATCGGCGACGTGATCGCCGGCCCGATGCTGGCGCACAAGGCCGAGGAGGAGGGCGTCGCTGTCGCCGAGATCCTGGCCGGGCAGCATGGCCATGTGAACTACGCCGCCATTCCGGGCGTGGTCTATACCTGGCCGGAGGTGGCCTCGGTGGGCGAGACCGAGGAGACGCTGAAGGAGGCCGGGACGGCCTACAAGGTCGGCAAGTTCCCCTTCACCGCCAATGGCCGCGCCCGCGCCATGGGCACCACGGACGGGTTCGTGAAGATCCTGGCCGACAAGGAGACCGACCGCGTGCTCGGCGCCCATATCCTGGGGCCGGATGCGGGCACGCTGATCGCCGAGCTGGTGATGGCGATCGAGTTCGGCGCCTCGGCCGAGGATGTGGCGCGCATCTGCCACGCGCATCCTTCGCTGAACGAGGCGGTGAAGGAGGCGGCGCTGGCCGTGGACGGGCGGGCGCTGCATATCTGAGGCACCCCTCGGCTCTCCGGGCGGGAGGATTCCCGCCCGGGATCATGCGGCATTCCATAGGTGCGTCGGCGCGCCCATGGAATGCACGTAAAGAGTGTATTAACACGCGGTCAGTTACTCTTTGTGGTTGCGCAGCGCAGCAAGCGCTGTGACATCATGCGGGCATGAGTGCCCGATCCATCCAGGCGGCGATCCGTTTCGGCCTGGGGCCGCGGCCGGACCAGCCGGTTCCCCCCGATGCCGAGGCCTGGCTCCTCGCCCAGATCGACCAGCCTGCCCCGCATCCTCCGCCCCCGGCGGGGTTCGACCACATGCCGACCGTCGCGGATGGCTTCCGCGTCTGGCGGGAACGGGATGCGGCGGGGCCAGTGCAGCCGGGCCAGGTCACGCCGGTCGAGACCTATGTGATGGCCGAGAGCGTGGCCGCCTGCGCCTGGAGGATCGACACGCCCGCGCCGTTCCGCGAGCGGCTGGTCGATTTCTGGACCAACCATTTCACCATCAGCCGCCGCGCCAGCACCCAGGCCAATGTGACGGTGCCCTCCTTCGTCCGGGACGTGATCCGGCCGCATGTGACCGGGCGCTTCGTGGACATGCTGATCGCCTCCACCACCCATCCGGCGATGCTGGGCTATCTCGATCAGGCGGCCTCGGTCGGACCGGACAGCCCGATCGGCCGCAAGACGGGGCGCGGGCTGAACGAGAACCTGGCGCGCGAGGTGATGGAGCTGCACAGCGTCTCGCCCGCCGCCGGCTATACCCAGCGCGACGTGACGGAATTCGCGCGGCTCCTCACCGGCTGGCGCTATGAGCGGGACCGCGAGCCCTATGGCACCGTGTTCCGCGACCCGGCGCATGAGCCGGGCGTGAAGAGCATCCTCGGCCAGCGCTTCGGCGGCGGCCTGATGGTGGATGGGCGGGAGGAGACGGAGGCGGCGCTGCGCTTCCTGGCCGCCCACCCCGCCACGCACCGGCACCTCGCCACCAAGCTGGCCCGGCATTTCGTGGCCGATGACCCGCCGCCCGCCGCGGTGGCGAAGCTGGAGGCCGTGCTGCGGGACACGGATGGCGACCTGGGCGCCGTGTCCCGTGCCCTGGTGCGGCTGCCGGAAGCCTGGAACCCGCCGCTCACCAAGCTGCGTGGCCCGCTGGACTATGTCACCGCCGTCTATCGCGCCTTCGGCTGCGACGGGGCGCAGTTCGGGGAGATGGCCTTCAAGAGCGCCTTCGGCCTCGGCCAGCAGATCTGGGGCGCCGCGCAGCCCAATGGCTGGCCCGACCGGGGCAAGGACTGGCTGGGCCCCGAGGCCGCGATGCAGCGGGTGGACTGGTCCTTCCAGCAGGCCGGACGCTTCGCCCGCAAGGACCCCATGGCGGTGACGGAGGTGGCGCTCGGCCCCCTGGCCTCCGCCGAGACGCGCGGGGCGATCCGTGGCGCGGGATCGCCGCAGGAGGCCCTGACCCTGCTGTTCAGCAGCCCGGAGTTCCAACGCCGATGAGCCATCTTCCCTCGATCGGACGGCGCGGCCTGCTGCTGGGCCTCGCCGCCACGGCGGTCGCCGCGCAGTCCCGCCTCGCCTTCGCCGCCATGCCGGCCGGGGCGCTGCCGGGCGAGAACCGGCTGGTCGTCGTCATCCTGCGCGGCGCCATGGACGGGATGGCGGCCCTGGCGCCCTATGGCGACGCGAACTACCGCGCGCTGCGGGGCTCGCTCGCCCTGCCGGAGCCGGGGCAGGAGGGGGGGCTGCTGGATTGCGGCGGCTTCTTCGGGCTGAACCCCAGCCTGGGCGCGATGCACGGCATGTTCCGCGCGGGGGAGATGCTGCCCATCCACGCGGTGGCCGGCCCCTATCGCAACCGCAGCCATTTCGAGGCGCAGGACATGCTGGAGAGCGGCGCCGCGGAGCGCGGCGGGCTCACCTCCGGCTGGCTCAACCGCGCCCTGTCCGGCTTCGCGGCGCGGCCGAAGGGGGAGGCGGATCTGGGGCTGGCGGTCGGGCTGTCCCTGCCGCTGCTGATGCGCGGGCCGCAGCATGTGGGGATGTGGGCGCCGCCCCGGCCCGTGCGGCCGGCGCCGGACCTTTATGCCCGCGTGGCCGACCCTGTCTCTTGATTCCACCTACGCACAGCTCC
>NZ_BDLP01000132.1:0-11372 GCF_001950415.1 Roseomonas sp. TAS13 | reverse complement strand
CCCCGCAGGGGGCGAGCGGGAGGACAAGCCGGAGGAGGCCAGCCTCTCGGTCAGCGCCGCGGAGCGGCTGGGCCAGCTCGATTTCGAGGCGATGAGCGCCGAGGAGATCGCCGCCGCCAAGCGGGAGATCCGCCGCCTCGCCCTGCCGCTCGCCGCGCGTCCGACCCGGCGCTTCCGGCCCGACCCGCACGGGCCGCGCAGCGACCTGCGCGCCACGGTGCGGGCCAGCCTGCGCCGGGGCGGCGAGATCCTGGCCATCGAGCGCCGCCGGAGGATGGAGCGGCCGCCGCCGCTGGTGGCGATCTGCGACATCTCCGGCTCCATGGCGCGTTATGCCCAGGTGCTGGTGCATTTCCTCCATGCGGTGACCAATGATCGCGACCGGGTCCATACCTTCCTCTTCGGCACGCGGCTGACCAATGTGACGCGGCAGCTTCGCCACCGTGATCCGGAGGTCGCCTTCCAGATGGTCGGCCGCACCGCGCCGGACTGGTCCGGCGGTACGCGGATCGGCGAGGCGCTGGAGCATTTCAACCGCGACTGGGCCCGGCGCGTACTGGGCCAGGGCGCCGTGGTGCTGCTGATCACCGATGGGCTCGACCGCGTCGGCGGCGAAGGGCTGGGCGAGGCGGCGGAACGGCTGGCGCATTCCTGCCGGCGGCTGATCTGGCTGAATCCGCTGTTGCGCTATGCCGGGTTCCAACCCAGGTCCCAGGGCATCCGGGCGCTGTTGCCGCATGTCCACGAGCATCGCCCGGTGCATAATCTCGACAGCCTGCGCGCGCTGGTGGAGGCGCTGTCCGCCCAGGGTGGCTCCTCGGGCGGCCCACCCCGCGATGCCGCGCCCCGTAAGGCCAGGCCAAGGAGGCCCGCATGAGCGATACCCCCGTGATGGGTGAGGACATCCTGGCCGCCGCCGAGGCCTGGCGGCGGGAGGGCGAGGAGGTGGCCCTGGCCACGGTGGTGGAGACCTGGGGCTCCTCACCCCGGCCGCCCGGCTCCCGCCTCGCGGTCAGCGGCTCCGGCCGCCTCGCCGGTTCCGTGTCCGGCGGCTGCATCGAGGGCGCGGTGGCCGAGGTGGCGCAGGCGGTGATGCGCGACGGCGTGCCCCAGCTGCTGGATTTCGGCATTTCCGACGAGCGCGCCTGGGAGGTCGGCCTCGCCTGCGGCGGCAAGCTCAAGGTCTTCGTGGAACGCCTCGGGGAGCAACGCGGGTGAGGACGGACATCTTCGCGCGGCTGCGCGCCGCCCAGGCGGAGAAACGCCCGGTCGCCCTGCTGACCCGCCTGCCGGACGGGGCGCAGCGCCTCTGGGGCGCCGGCGAGGACACGGAGGACATCGCGCCCGGACTGGCCGAGGCCGCCCGCGCCGCGCTGGCCGGGGATGCGGCGCGCATGGCCGAGGTGGCGGGGGAGAGCTGGTTCGTCCATCCGCACAACCCGCCGCTGCGGCTGATCCTGGTGGGCGCGGTGCATATCGCCCAGGCGCTGGTGCCGATGGCGGTGGCCGCGGGCTTCGCCGTGGCGGTGGTGGACCCGCGCCGTGCCTTCGCCACGGAGGAGCGCTTCGCGAAGGGGGCCGCGCTGATCCATGAATGGCCGGACGACGCCATGGCCCTGCTGGGCCCGGACGCGCGCAGCGCCGTGGTGACGCTGACCCATGACCCGAAATTCGACGACGCCGCGCTGGACGCGGCCCTGCGCAGCGAGGCCTTCTACATCGGTGCGCTGGGCAGCCGCCGCACCCATGCGAAGCGCCTCGCCCGCCTCGCCGAGCTGGGCCATGGCGAGGCCGCGGCGGCCCGCATCCATGCGCCGGTCGGGCTGAACATCGGCGCAGTCACCGCGCCGGAGATCGCGGTCTCCATCCTGGCCGAGATCGTGGCGGTGCGCCGAGGCGCCACGCTCGGGCAAAGGACGTGATCTTCGGCCTCACCCCGCTGGAGGACGCGGCCGGCGCCATTCTGGCGCATACCCACCGCCTGCCGGGGCGCGTGCTGAAGAAGGGCACGGTGCTGGACCATGCCGCGCTCGAAGCCCTGGCGGCGGCCGGGGAGAGCGCGGTCATCGCCGCGCGGCTGGAGCCGGGCGACGTGCCGGAGGACGAGGCGGCGGGCCGGCTGGCCGAGGCGCTGCTGCGGCCCGGCCTCACCCGTTCCCGCGCCGCGACCGGGCGCGTGAACCTTTTTGCCGCCGGGCCGGGCCTGCTGGCGCTGGACGTGGCGCTGATCGACCGGCTGAACGCGCTGGACGAGAGCCTGACGCTCGCCACCCAGCCAACCTATGCCCCGCTTTCGGCGCGGGAGATGGCGGCCACCATCAAGGTCATCCCCTTCGCCGTGCCGGGCGCGGTGCTGGCCGAGGCCGAGGCGCTGGCCCGGGCCGGCCATGCCCTGTCCTTCCACCCCTATCGCCCGCTGCGCGCGGGGCTGGTGATGAGCCATCTGCCGGGGATGAAGCCCGGCATCCTGGACAACACGCTGGAGGCCACGCGGGCGCGGATCGCGGCGGTGGGCGGCGAGCTCCTGCCCGCCGAGCGCGTGCCGCATGACGAGGCCGCCATCGCCGGGGCCCTGCGCCGCCTGCGCGCGGCGGGGGCGGAGCTGCTGATGGTGATCGGCGCCTCGGCCGTGGTGGACCGGCGCGATATCGGCCCGGCCGCCATCACCCGGGCGGGCGGCGAGATCGCGCATTTCGGCATGCCGGTGGACCCGGGGAACCTGCTTTGCCTGGGCAGCCTGGATGGGCTTCCGGCCCTGGTCCTGCCCGGCTGTGCCCGCAGCCCGGCGCTGAACGGCTTCGACTGGGTGCTCCAGCGCCTCGCCGCCGGCATCCCGGTGACCGGGCGCGACATCCAGCGGCTGGGAGCGGGCGGGCTGCTGATGGAGATCGAGACCCGACCTCTGCCCCGCGCCGCCGCCGGACGGGCCGAGCCGCTGCCGCGCCCCGGGCACCGTCCCGTGGCCGCGCTGGTGCTCGCCGCCGGCCTGTCGCGGCGCATGGGGCCGGTGAACAAGCTGCTGGCCGGGGATGCCGCCGGGCGGCCCATGATCGCCCGCACCGTGGACCATGTCCTGGCCAGCCGGGCCGAGCCGGTGATCGTGGTGACGGGCCATGAGCGCGAGCGCGTGGAGGCCGCCCTGGCCGGGCGCCCGGTCCGCTTCGTGCACGCGCCCGATCATGCCGAGGGGCTTTCCGCCTCGCTCCGTGCCGGGCTGGGGGCGGTTCCGGAGGAATGCGAGGGCGTCCTGGTCTGCCTCGGCGACATGCCGCTGGTCGGACCCGGCACGTTGGACCGCATCCTGGATGGCTTCGACCCGGCGGCGGGCCGGAGCGTGGTGCAACCCGTCCATGAGGGACAGCCGGGCAATCCGGTCCTCTGGGGCCGGGAGTTCTTTGCCGAGATCGGTGCCCTGTGCGGCGACCGCGGGGCGCGCGGGCTGCTGGCCCGCCATGCCGCCCGGCTGGCCGCCGTCCCGGTCACGGAGGATTCCGTGCTGCGCGACTTCGACACGCCGGAGGCCCTGGCCCGGCTGGATGCCCCGGCCTGAGACGGGTGGCGGAATGCCGTGGTCCCTGGGCACGGGAGAGCTTGGACGGACGGCGCGGGGTCGGAAGCGTCCGCCTTTCCGCTTTCGCGGGACAGGGTAGGCTGCCAGATGGGTTTCTTTAACGTTTTAGGATTTTAGACTTTTATCCGTCCGGACGGGAGCCGCTCCAGCTCTTCCCCGTTGCGGGTGATGCCGCGGCGGCAGGTGCGTGCGGCACCCTGCCATCCCTGGTGTCGGGAACCGGTTCGAGACCACTGCGACGATGGGCCGCTGGAGATCGCCACCTGTGACGTGCCGGTGGGAGCTGCGGATCATGCGGCGGCGTGGTGGTGCGTTGATTTTATTCCTATGGCATGGGAATGGGCGGAGAGCAAGGGCAGTTTCCGGAACCGCGCCTTGGCATGGGATGCCGCCCCGGAAGGGTCATCCCCTTCCGGGGCCGCTGTTCAGCCCGTCACCGCATTCGCGCCCGGCTTCAGCCGCACACCCGGACGGATGTGTCGGAAGGGCAGGGTCGAGGGGTCGGCCACCACCGGTCCCGGCGCCACGGCCACCAGCACGCGCCCGGCGATAGGCTGGAAATCCGCGCGGAAATGCACGCTGGATTTCAGTGCCAGGATGCGCTCCGCCGCCGGGTCCACGCCGAAATGCCGGATCAACGCCTGGTCCAGCGCCTGCATCTTGCGGCTGGTGACGATCACCTTCACCCCGCCCACAGCCAGCAGGGCCGAGGGGCCGAGATCGACCCGGTTGCCCTTCGCCATCGGCCCGGTGCAGGTGAAGCGGCCGTCCGACAGGCGAGTCACCAGCCCGGTCACCTCCGCCGGGGCGCCATCGGTTTTGCCGCCGAGGGCGAGGGTGACGGCGGCCCCCTCGCCCGCCGCATGCAGCGCCGCGGCGCTTCCGGCATCGTTGATCAGCGCGACGGTGGCATCCTGTGCATCCTGGCGCACCAGTTCCCGCAGCAGCCCGGTCGTGTCGCCATGGCCGCCGCCGCCGGGATTGTCCTGCGTGTCGGCGATCACCACGGGGCCGTTGATCTCCCGCGACAGGCGGATGGCGGTGGCGACGGCCTCGGCGGCGTCGAGCAGGTCGGGCACGAAATCCGCCTCCCGCCGGGCGAGATCGGCGAGGAAGCCCTCGGCGGCGGTGTCGGCGGTCTCCTGGCTCTCGGCATAGGCGGCAACGGCCATGCCGCAATCGGCGAAATCGGCATAGGGGAAGCCGAAGCAGAAGCCGAGCTCCACCACGCCCGGCACCGCCGCCTCCAGCCGTGCCCGTTCCGCCATGACATCGGCCATGGGCGAGACCAGCGTGCATTGCCCGGTGATCGGGGTCCAGTACTCCGCCTGCCGGAAGCTCTTCGCGAAGGGCGCGCCGCGCTCGATGCGGCGGAGCAGCAGCTCCACCGTCCGGGCGCCGCATTCCGCGCCGTCCACATGCGGATAGGTGCGGTAGGGCACGAGGATGTCGCTGTGCGCCACCATGGCGGCGGTCAGGTTGGCGTGGGGGTCCAGGCTGGCGCCGATCGGGATGTCGCCAGCGACGGCGCGGAAGCGGCGCAGCAGCTCGCCCTCCGCATCGCCGAAGCCCTCGGCCACCATGGCGCCGTGCAGCTCCAGGTAGATCGCGTCCAGCGGCCCCTGCGCCATGGCGTCCTGCAGGTCGTGCAGCAGCAGCGCCGCCATGCGCTCGAAGGCCTCGGGCGTGAGGGGGCCGGAAGGGCCGGTGGTGGCCCAGCTCAGCGGCGCCACCGCGATGCCCCGGGCCTCGGCGGCGCGGATGGCTCCGGCGGCCGGGAAGCTGGTCGGGCGGATCACCTCCAGCATCGTGGCCGGGCGCTGCAGCGGCGGCGCCCCGCCGGGGGCCAGGAAATCCGCCCAGGTCGCCGGGCGCGGGGCGAAGGAATGGCTTTCGTGCTGGAAGCCGCCGATGGCGATACGCATGGTCCTCAGCCCCTCGAAACGCCGGCCGTGGCCAGCACCGCATCGGCCAGCACGCTGGCCCCGGCCTCGGCCCATTCCGGCGTGATGCTCTCTTCCTCGTTGTGGCTGATGCCGCCATGGCAGGGCACCCAGACGAAGCCGGTCGGCACCTTCTGCGCCACATAGACCGCGTCGTGCCCGATGCCGGTCGCCATGTCCCTGTGGCGGTAGCCGCGCCGCCGGGCGGCCTCGCGCAGCCGCTCCGCCAGTTCCGGCGCGAAGGGCGTGTGCGGCGAGTACCAGAAGTCCTCGACCTCGACCTCGACGCCGCGCCGTGCCGCCACCTCGGCGCCCCGGGCCTTCAGCGCATCGGCCATGCCCTTCAGCGCCTCCGGGTCGCCATGGCGCATGTCCACGCTGAACCAGGTCTCGGAGGGCACGACGTTGCGCGAGGAAGGCGTGACCTTCACCACGCCCACCGTGCCGCGCCCGTCGCCCCCGGCGGCCAGGGCGATCTCCTCCACCGCCTGCATCAGGATGGCGGCCGCGACGAGGGAGTCGCGCCGCCCCTGCATCTGCCCGCCGCCATGCGAGTCGGCGCCGCGCACCGTCACCTCCAGCCAGTGCTGCGCCAGGGCATGGGTCACGATGGCCATGTCCATCCCTTCCCGCTCCAGCACCGGCCCCTGCTCGATATGCAGCTCGAAATAGGCGCCGAGCTTCCGGAGGTCGGCGGGATCGGCCTCGCCCTTCCAGCCGATGGCCTCCAGCGCGTCGCCGAAGCGGGCGCCCCCGGCATCGCGCTTGTCGAGGATCTCCTGCTCCGTGAAGATCCCCATGGCCGCGCCGCTGCCCATCATCGGCGGGGAAAAGCGGGCGCCTTCCTCGTTGGTCCAGTTGACCAGCACGACCGGCGCCTCGGTCTCGATGCCGGCCTCGTCGAGCGCCCGCATCACCTCAAGGCCCGCCAGCACGCCCAGCACGCCGTCGAACTTGCCGCCGGTGGGCTGGGTGTCGAGATGCGAGCCCATGGCCACGGCGGGCCGCGACGGGTCCCGCCCTTCCCGCCGCAGCACCATGTTGCCCAGCCGGTCGGTGGTGACGGTGAGGCCGATCGCCTCGCCCCAGCGGGCCAGGAGCTTCCGCCCCTCGCCATCCTCGGCGGTCAGGGTCTGGCGGTTGCAGCCGCCCTTCGCCGTGCCGCCGATCCGCGCCATCTCCATCAGCGAGTCCCAGAGCCGCGTGCCGGAGACGGGAAGGTTGCTGCTGGCGCTCATGCATGGGCTCCTGGCGCGAGGGGTTCGACGCCGCACCACTCGGCCATGGTCAGCGCGATGGTGCGGGTGATGTCGTGCATGCTGGCGAGGCCGACGCTCTCGTCGATGCCGTGGATGTCCTGCGCGTCGGGCCCGAAGACCGCCGTGGGCGTGTCCTGGTAGAGGGTGAAGAACCGCCCGTCGGTCAGCCCGGAGGCGGCGTAGTGGCGCAGTTCCTCGCCCGCCGAATCCGCGTAGTGGTGCTTGGCCAAGCGCACGATCTCGCTGTCCATGTCGAAGACGCAGCCCTCGGCGTGGAAGCCCTTGAACTCCAGCTTCACCTGCGTGCCGCGCAGCCGCGTGTCGGCGGCGAGCTTCGCCACCAGCGCCTCGATATCCGCCTTCGCCTGCGCCGCCGGATAGCCGACCATGACGCCGACCCGCAGCCCGACGCGCGCCCGCGTCGGCACGGAGGAGTTCCACTCCCCGCCCTCGAAGCTGCCCAGGTTGACGTTCACCGGATGGTTCACGCCGTGGAAGGAGGCATGGACCCGCTCGGCGCGGTTCATCTCCGCCTCGTAGTCCTTGAAGCCGGCGGCGATGATCCCGGCGGCCTCGATGGCGTTCACCCCGGCATGCATCTCCCGCACATGGGTCGGGCGGCCGGTGACGGTGACCCAGGCCCAGATCACGCCGACCTCGGCGGAATAGACGGCGGCGAAGCCGGGGCCCGGCTCCGGGATGATCACCGCATCCGTGCGCGGCAGGGCGAGCATGGCGGCGAGCGCGCCGTTGCCGGTGCATTCCTCCTCGATCACCGCCTGCATCTGCACCTCGGCGGCGGGCTGCACGCCGGCCCGGCGCAGCGCCTCGAAGGCGGTGAGATAGGAGACGATCCCGGCCTTCATGTCGCCGGCGCCGCGCCCGTACATCCGCCCGTTCCGCACGTCCGGCTCATAGGGGGGCGTGACCCACAGGTCAGCGGCGCCTTCCGGCACCACGTCCACATGGCCCTGCAAGGCCAGGCTGCGGCCACGCTTCCCGCGGGGCGTGAAGACCGCCACGACATTGTCGCGGCCGTCATAAGGGATCAGCGGCGGCGAGAATCCTGGATGGTCCTTCAGGGCCGCCGGATCGGTCGGCACGCGGCGCGGGGCAAGGCCCAGCGCCTCGAAGTTGCGCGCCATCTCGTCGAGGGCGCCCTGCTCCTGGCCCAGCGTGGAGGAGCAGCGCACGAGGCGCGCCAGACGCTCCACGGAATCCGCCTCCAGCGAAGCCACGGCGTCCAGGATCGCGCGGCGGAGGCCGGGGTCGAGCGTCACGGCTGGTGCCCCTGTCCATCGAGAAGGGATGCGGCGGTGCCGCCGACCAGGGACTGGGCCATCTTGCCTCCGGTGAATGCCGGGGGCGGAGGCTAGACCCGAAGCCATGGCGCCGGAAACACCGCGCAGCGCCGTTTTTCGGGCAACAAACAAGAGGATAGGGCCGGAAGCGCGGCAAATGCCGTGGACGGTGCCCAAGTGCTCGGCAACCGGTTCGGGAGGAGGATTTCGGGGTGTTCGGGAATGGTCGGAGCGGCGGGATTCGAACCCACGACCCCCAGTCCCCCAGACTGATGCGCTACCAGGCTGCGCTACGCTCCGTGCGGAGGCCGTCTAGCATCGGCGCACCGCCCCGCCAAGCCCCCTGCCCCAAATGCTTCGCGGCGGCGGCGGAAAAGTGGTGGCCGGTCAGAATTCCCGGCTGTTGCCGCGGGTGATGAAGCGGATGCGGGCGGCGATGGATTCCAGCTCCTCCAGGCATTCGGCCAGGAGGTCCTCGCGCCCGATCGGCGTTTCCGGCGCGGGCGGGTTCGCCGTGGACTCGGCGCCGCTGTCGCGCAGCAGGCGCTGCACGCCCTTGATCGTATAGCCCTGGGTGTAGAGCAGGTCGCCGATCCGCTTCAGCAGGGCGATGTCGTCCGGCCGGTAGTAGCGGCGGCCGCCGCCGCGCTTGAGCGGGCGCACCTGCGGGAACTTGCTTTCCCAGAAGCGCAGCACGTGCTGCGGGATATGCAGGTCCTCCGCGACTTCGCTGATGGTGCGGAAGGCCGTGGGCGCCTTGCGCGGGCGGAGCGGGGTGTCTTCCATCACCTCAGAGGGCATCAATAATCATCCTGGGAATCGGCCTCCCCGTCCGTGGGCGGGGCGTCGCCATTGATGCGTGCCTTGAGCACCTGGCTCGCCCGGAAGGACAGGACGCGGCGGGGCGAGATCGGCACCTCGATCCCGGTCTTCGGGTTGCGCCCGACGCGCTGGGCCTTCTGGCGCACCGTGAAGGTGCCGAAGGCGGAAAGCTTCACCGGATGGCCCGCCGCGAGGCTGGCCGAGATCCGTTCCAGGACATCCTCCAGGAGCGCGGCGCTCTCGTTCCGGGACAGTCCCACCTGCGCGTAGATCGCGTCTGCGAGATGCGCGCGCGTGACGGTCTGCATGCCCATCCATACCCCGGGTTGCCCATGGAAATGGAGTGAAAACCGCCCCTTGGGCGAGCGTCAACCACGAACGGGGATTCGGCACAACACTGCGGCACGGAAGCCACAGAAATGCCCGCGTCACGCAGAAGCGTGTGTGCGCCTTGCCTCGGCAAGAGGCGGCTGGCGTGAAAGGAGGGCGCAGCGCCCCGTCCTGGCAGGGGGCGGCGACGGAGTCCGGTGCGGAAAGGCAGGCCGCGCAGGCGGGTCAGTAGCGCGCCAGCGCCGCGCCCCAGGTCAGGCCGCCACCGATGGCCTCCATCAGCACCAGGTCGCCGCGCGCGATGCGGCCATCGCGCGTGGCCTCGGCCAGGGCCAGCGGGATCGAGGCGGCGGAGGTGTTGGCGTGGCGGTCCACGGTCACCACCACCCGCTCCCGCGGCAGGCCGAGCTTCTTGCCCATGGCCTCGATGATGCGGAGATTGGCCTGGTGCGGCACCAGCCACTGCACGGCGGAACGGTCCAGCCCATTCGCCGCCAGGGCCTCGTCCACCACGGCGGCGAGCTTGGAGACGGCGTGGCGGAAGACCTCCCGCCCCGCCATGCGGAGCAGGCCGGGGCCGCCGGTGCTGCCGGCGCCGCCCTCGACATGCAGGATGTCGGCGAAGCGCCCGTCCGCATGCAGGTGCCAGGAGAGCAGGCCGCGATCCCCGTCCTCCGAGGCGCGCAGCACCGCCGCCCCGGCGCCGTCGCCGAACAGCACGCAGGTGCCGCGGTCGGACCAGTCCACGATGCGGGAATAGACCTCCGTGCCGATCACCAACACGGTGCGCGCCTGCCCACCCCGCATCAGGGATTCCGCCATGCCCAGGGCATAGACGAAGCCGGTGCAGGCGGCGGACAGGTCGAAGGCGATGCCGGACGGGGCGCCGATCGCCGCCTGGACCAGCGCCGCCGTGGAAGGAAAGGCGCTGTCCGGGGTCGAGGTGGCGACGATCACCGCATCCACCTCGGCAGCCGGGATGCCCGCCTGCTCCAGCGCCCGCAGGGCCGCCGCCGCGCCCATGGAGGAGGCCGTCTCCCCTTCCGCGGCGATATGCCGCCGGCGGATTCCGGTACGTTCGCGGATCCATTCATCCGAGGTGTCGAGCCCATAGGCCTGGGCCAGTTCCTCGTTGCTGAGGGCACGTTCGGGCAGGTAGCCGCCGGTCCCGGCGATGATGGCGCGCATGGGCGGTCGATTCTTCAGCGGAGGGCGGTGGAGGAGAGGCCCGGGGTTTCGTGGCCGGGCGTGTCGCGACCCGGTTCTTGCTTGGACGCACCGTCAGGCGGGACGGCGGGGGACCCGTCTTCCGGCGCGGCCGCCGCGGGGCCCCGCCGCAGCAGGGCGGCACCCTCGCGGATGCGTTCGTTGAAGCCGTGGCTCACCATGTCCAGCGCCACGTCCACGGCATGGGCGAAGCCCAGCGCGTCGGTGCCGCCATGGCTCTTCACCACCACGCCGTTGAGCCCGACCAACACCGCGCCGTTATAGCGGCGGGGGTCCATGTATTCGCGCAGCCGGTCCAGCGCCGGCCGCGCCAGCAGGTAGCCGATCCGCGCCAGGATGGTCGAGGTGAAGACCTGCTTCAGCAGCCCGCCCATCAGCTTCATGGCGCCCTCGCCCGTCTTCAGGGCGATGTTGCCGGTGAAGCCGTCCGTCACCACCACGTCGGTCGTGCCGGCGGTGATGTCGTGGCCCTCGACGAAGCCGCGGAAATTGGGGCCGAGATGGCTGTCGCGCAGGATCTCGGCGGCCTGGCGGACGCGCTCGTCGCCCTTCAGCTCCTCCGACCCCACGTTCAGCAGCCCGATGGTCGGCGCCGGCAGGCCCAGCACGGCGCGGGCGAAGGCATCGCCCATGACCGCGAACTCGGCCAGGTTGCGCGCGTCGTACTGGACGTTGGCGCCCAGGTCGAGCAGCACCACGTCGCCGCGTGCCGAGGGGCCGATCGCCGCCAGGGCGGGACGGTCGATGTCCGGCAGGGTCTTCAGCACGATCTTGGCCAGCGCCATCAGCGCGCCGGTGTTGCCGGCGGAGACGACGCCCGCCGCCTCGCCGACCGCCACCGCGTCGATCGCCATGCGCATGGAGGAGCCCCGCACACGCAGCGCGGCGGTCGGCTTCATGTCGCCCGGGATGGCCTCGG
>NZ_BDLP01000131.1:0-11416 GCF_001950415.1 Roseomonas sp. TAS13 | reverse complement strand
GGCCGCGCGCAGGTCCGGGATGGAGCGGGCCAGCGGGCCGGAAACCGCCATCAACTGCGCGCCGATCGCGCGTTCCGGGCTGCTGGCGTTGAAGGCGGCGATCCGCCCCAGCGTCGGCCGCAGCCCGTGCACGCCGCAGGCATAGGCCGGATAGCGCACCGAGCCGCCGATATCCGTGCCATGCGCCAGCGCCCCGATCCCCGCCGCCAGCGAGGCCGCGGCACCGCCGGAGGAACCGCCGGGGGTCAGGCGCGGGTCGCGGGGATTCCTGGTGTTGCCGTGCAGGGCGTTGCGGGTGAACCAGCGCAGCGAGAAGGCGGGCGTGTTGGTCCGCCCCAGCACCACCGCCCCGGCGCGGCGGAAGTTGCTGACGACGGGGTTGTCTTCCTTCGCGATCAGTTCCCGCTGGGTGCGAAGCCCATTGGTGGTGGCATGGCCCACTTGGTCGGCATTCACCTTGATCGTCACCGGAACGCCGGCCAGCGGCCCGGGATCCTCGCCCGCGCCCAGGCGGCGGTCCACCTCGCGCGCCTCGGCCAGGACTTCCTCGGACCGGTGGTCCACCACGGCGTTGATGGCGGGGTTCGCGGCTTCCAGCCGGGACAGCGCGTCCCGCGCCACCTCCTCGGCCGAAACCTCCCGTCCCCGCAGCTTCGCCGCCAGCTCGCTGGCCGTCAGGCGCCAATAATCCCCCATGCCCCGGGACTCCTCTGCGGTGATCTGCGCGGGGCAGTCTCCGGGCAGGGCTGGGGCTTGTCGAGGGGCTGCTCCGGACGTGGCGCCGTGGTTGGGGGCAAGGCGCTGCCTTTCCCCCAAGCCCCCTATCCGCCAGGACCCTGAGGGTCCTGGACCTCCCGTTCGTTGGCGCCTGCCTGTTGCCCCAAAGGATCGGGTTGCAGGGTAACGGCAGCCACCAGCGCCAACGAAAGCCCGGGGTCCGGGGACCGGCTTCGATCCCCGGCGGAGTGGGTCCGGGAGAGGGGAGCCTCTTCCGGGGTCCGGGGCCCGGCACGTCCCCTTCAGAACGCCGCGTCGTCGAACGCCATCATCGACGCACCGCCCGCCAGGATGGCCGAGGCCAGCGCGCCGGTTTCCGGCAGCAGGCGCTGCATGAAGAAGCGTGCCGTGGCCAGCTTGGCGGCGTAGAATTCCGGTGTCTCCCCACCATCGCCCCGCAGCGCGGCCCCGGCCATCAGCGCCCATTGATGCGCCAGGGCGGTGAGGCCGAAGAGGCGCAGGTAGTCCGTCGCCCCGGCGCCGATCTCCGTGGGATCGGACAGGCCGCGCCGCGCCAGCTCCGCCGTGCATTGCTGCAACCGGCCGAAGGCCTTGGAGAGCGGCAGGATGAACTCGCCCATCCGCTCGTCTTCCTCGTGCGCCTCGATGAAGGACAGCACGGGATGGAAGAAGCGGCGGAGGTAGCGCCCCGCATGGGCCGGCATCTTGCGCCCGGCGAGGTCCAGCGCCTGGATGCCGTTGGTGCCCTCGTAGATCTGCGCGATGCGCGCGTCGCGGGCATACTGCTCCATGCCCCATTCGCGGATATAGCCGTGCCCGCCCAGCACCTGCATGCCGTGGTTGGCGCAGAGCGTGCCGAGATCGGTGAAGAGCGCCTTCACGATCGGCGTCATCAGCGCGACATGGTCCTCGGCGGCCAGGCGCTCCTCCGGCTCCGGGTGGCGGGTGGCGATGTCGTGCTGGAGCGCCACGGCGACACCCAGCGCGCGGCATCCCTCGGTATAGGCGCGCATGGTCAGCAGCATGCGCCGCACGTCCGGATGCACCAGGATGGGATCGGCCGGCCTGTCGGGATATTTCGCGCCGCCCAGAGCCCGGCCCTGCAGCCGGTCGCGCGCATAGGCGACGGCGTTCTGGTAGCTGACCTCGGCGATGCCCAGACCCTGGATACCGACGGAAAGCCGCTCCTCGTTCATCATGGTGAACATGGTGCGCAGCCCCTTGTGCGGCGTGCCGAGCAGCCAGGCCTTCGCTCCGTCGAAGTTCATCACGCAGGTGGCGGAGGCCTTGATGCCCATCTTATGCTCGATGGAGGCGCAGGAGACGCCGTTGCGCGGCCCCACCTTGCCGTTCTCGTCCGGCAGGAACTTCGGCACCAGGAACATGCTGATGCCCTTCACCCCCGGCGGCGCGTCCGGCAGCTTGGCCAGCACGAAATGCACGATGTTCTCCGTCAGGTCGTGCTCGCCCGCGGAGATGAAGATCTTGGTGCCGCTGAGGCGGTAGCTCCCGTCCTCCGCCGGCACGGCCCTGGTGCGGATCAGGCCGAGATCGGTGCCGCAATGCGGCTCCGTCAGGCACATCGTGCCGCTCCATTCGCCGGACACCAGCTTCGGCAGGTAGAGGTCCTTCATCGCCGCCGTGCCATGCGTGTGCAGCGCCGTGTAGGCGCCGTGCGACAGGCCGGGATAGAGGCTGAAGGCGAGGTTGGCGGAGCAGATCATCTCCTCGAACAGCAGCGACACGGTGCGCGGCAGGCCCTGGCCGCCGTAATCCGGGTCGCAGGCCATCGCCGTCCAGCCGCCCTGGCGGAAGGCGTCGTAGGCCTCGCGGAAGCCTTTCGGCGTGCGCACCACGCCGTTCTCGTAGTGGCAGCCCTCCTCGTCGCCCGGGCGGTTGATCGGGAACAGCACCTCCTCGCAGAGCTTCGCCGCTTCCTCCATCACCGGGTCGATCAGGTCCGGCTGCATCTCCTCGCAGCCCGGCAGCGCCCGCAGCCGCTCCATCGCCACGATCTCGCTGAGCAGGAAGCGCATGTCCCGCAGCGGTGCCTTGTAGCTCGGCATGTCCTGTCCTCCTTGCTGTTCGGGCCAGGGACCGGGGAAGGCGCCGCCTTCCCCCGGACCCCATCCGCCAGGACCCTGAGGGTCCTGGACCTCCCATTCGTTGGTTCATGCTGACAGCGGATCGCGCCGGAGGGCCTAGCCCTCCGGCGACGGCCGGTGCCGCACGTGCCGACATCGTCTTCGATTCCTCTGGGAGAGCCCCGCCTTTCCACGCGTTCCCTGGGATCGGATCCTGGGCTGACGCCGCTCACAGGCGCCCACCCACCGGGTCCAGGGCCCGCAGGGTCCTGGCGGAGTGGGGGTCCTGGGGGCGAGGCAGCGCCTTGCCCCCAGGGGGCCGCCCCGGGCACCACGCGGGAACACCCACCCCGGGCATCAGTTCCGCAACGGCTTCCCGGTTTCGAGCATGTGCTCGACCCGGGCGAGGCTCGCGGGATGCCGCAGCAGCGTCATGAAATGCTTCCGTTCGAGGGCCAGCACGCGCTCCTCCGGGACTTCCTCGGTGTAGTCCGCCGCCTCGCCGCCGGTGAGCGTGTCCGCGAGATGCGCGCAGACCACTTCATCATGCGGCGTCGCCTTGCCGGTCTGCGCGGCGCTGCGCACGGCCAGATCCAGCGCGGCGCGGCCGGACGGCCCGGCGAGGCGCAGCGGCGCGAGCCGCGGCGGCTGGTAGCCCTCGACCATGGCGAGCGCCCGTTCCCTGGCCTCCGCCAGCAGGCGGTCGCGGTTCATGGTGATGCCGTCCTCCGGCCGCAGCAGGCGCAGCTCCTTCGCCTCGAAGGCGGATTTCGCCACCTGCGCGGTGGAGATCATCTCGAAGGCCTTGGCCAGCGGCGGCATCGGCCCATGCGGCAGACCGGGCGCTTCCTGCCAGCGGCGCAGCAGGTTGGCGCAGCCGCCCCAGCCGGGGATCAGCCCGACGCCGGCCTCGACCAGGCCGATATAGCTTTCCGCATGCGCCTGCACCGCGTCGCAATGCAGCAGGATCTCGCAGCCGCCGCCGAGCGCCATGCCGGACGGCGCGCCGACCACCGGGAAGGGCGCGTCGCGCAGCGCGCGATAGGTCTTCTGCCCCTGTTCCACCAGGGATTCGATCTCGCCCCAGGCGGCGATGTTCGCGGCGAAGAGGGCGAGGCCGAGATTGGCCCCGGCGGAGAAATGCGTGCCCTCGTTGTGGATCACCAGGGCGCGGAAGCCGCCTTTCCTCCCCAGCGCGACGGCCTTGCCGATCAGCGCCATGACCTCCGGGTCCAGCGCGTTCATCTTGGTGTGGAATTCCAGGCAGGCGGCGCCGTCGCCGATGTCCCAGAGGCTGGCGGAACCGTTGCGCAGCAGCGGCTTCGAGCGGCGCTTGACGTCGGACAGCAGCAGCACGCCCTCGGCCCGCGGCACGGAATGGTATTCGCCATCCAGGCCGAGGAACTGCAGCACGCCTTCTTCGGTGCGATAGAAGCTCCGCTCCCCGGCCCGTTCCAGCAGCACCGGCACCGGGCGGCCATCCTCGCGCAGCGCCTGGGCGAGCCAGCCGGGGCCGAGCCGGTCGATCAGCTCGAAGGGCCCGTATTTCCAGTTGTAGCCGAGCCGCATCGCCGTATCGACGGCATCCACGTCATCGGCGATCTCGCCCACCAGCGCGGCGGCGTAGGAGAGCGTGTCCAGCAGCAGCGCCCGGGCGAAGCGGCCGCCGCGGTCGGGATGGGCGACCAGTTTGCGCAGGTCCTTCGCCCCGGCCTCCAGGCTTTCGAGCACGGGCTTCCCGCTGTCGCGGTCCTCGCCGGTCCAGAGGTCGATGGCGCGCTTGAGGCTCTTCCCGCCGGCATCCTTCGCCCGGGTGTAGAAGCCGCCCTGGCTGCTCTTGCGCCCGGTGCGGCCACTCTCGATCAGTTTCGCCACCACCGGATGCTCGCGGTGCAGGGCGCGGTAGGCATCGCCCTCCGGCAGGCTGGCGAGCAGGCTGCGGGAGACATGCGGCATCAGGTCCAGCCCGACGAGATCCAGCAGGCCGAAGACGCCCGTCCTGGGCACGCCCATGGGCCGCCCGGCCACGGCATCGGCTTCCTCGACCGAGAGGCGCAGCTCCGTGGCGTGGTTCACCGCCGACTGCATCCACAGCGTGCCGATGCGGTTGGCGATGAAGCCCGGCGTGTCCTTCGCCACCACCACCGTCTTGCCGAGGCGCCGGTCGGCGGTCTCACGGATGGTGGCGAGCACGCCCGTATCGGTCCGCGGGCCGGCCACCACCTCCAGCAGCCGCATGTAGCGCGGCGGGTTGAAGAAATGCGTGATCAGGAAATGCCGCGCGCGTTCCGCCGGCATTCCCTCGGCCAGCGCCTGCAGCGGGATGGTGGAGGTGTTGGAGGACAGCACCGCCCCCGGCTTCATCACCCCGTCGAGCCGCGCATAGAGTTCGCGCTTGGCCTCCAGCCGCTCGGTGATCGCCTCCACCACCCAGTCGCAATCGGCGAGGAGGTGGAGGTCGCTCTCCAGCTCGCCCGGCTGCACCAGCTTCGCCGCGCCGCGATGCATGAAGGGAGCCGGATCGGCCTTGAGCATCGCCGCCAACGCCTTCGCCGCACCGCCCGGCACGACATCCAGCAGCACCACCGGCAGGCCCGCATTGGCCATCTGCGCCGCGATGCCGGCGCCCATCACCCCGGCGCCGATGACGCCGACCCGCTGGATCGTGCTCATTCCACCGCCTCCAGCACCGTGGCGATGCCCTGGCCGCCGCCGATGCACTGGGTGGCCAGCGCATAGCGCCCGTTCTGCCGCCGCAGCAGCGCGGCCGCCTTGCCCACGATGCGCGCGCCCGTCGCCCCCAGCGGATGGCCGAGCGCGATGGCGCCGCCATCGATGTTCACCAGGGCGGGATCGAGCCCCAGCTCGCGGATGCAGGCGATGGACTGGCTGGCGAAGGCCTCGTTCAGCTCCACCACGTCGAGGTCGCCCACACCGATCCCCGCCCGGGTCAGCGCCTTGCGCGAGGCCTCGACCGGTCCCATTCCCATGATCTCCGGCGCGCAGCC
The DNA here is from genome assembly GCF_001950415.1 of Roseomonas sp. TAS13. Classification (NCBI taxonomy): domain Bacteria; kingdom Pseudomonadati; phylum Pseudomonadota; class Alphaproteobacteria; order Acetobacterales; family Roseomonadaceae; genus Roseomonas; species Roseomonas sp. TAS13. Next base: position 5,586 of record NZ_BDLP01000131.1, on the reverse strand, counting down.
CGCCACGGCGATGCCGCGGATGCGCGCCAGCGGCTCCATTCCCCGGGACCGCGCGTGCTCCCCGGAGCAGACCAGCAGCGCCGCCGCGCCGTCGGTGAGCGGCGAGGAGGTCCCGGCCGTCACCGTGCCGTCCTTGCTGAAGGCCGGCTTCAGCCCCGCCAGCCCTTCCGGCGTCGTGTCGGGGCGGATGCAGCCATCCTGCTCCACCGTCCCGGCCCTGGTGCGGATCGGCACGATCTCGGAGGCGAAATAGCCCTCCGCCTGGGCCTTCGCCACGCGGCGCTGGCTTTCGGCGGCGAACTCCTCCTGCTCCCGCCGGGGGATCTGGTGCCGCCGTGCGACGTTCTCCGCCGTCTCGCCCATGGAGATGTAGGCCTGCGGGAAGTCCTTCGCGAGGCCGGGATGCGGCAGCGGGTTGAAGCCCATGATCGGCACCCGCGACATGCTTTCCACCCCGGCGCAGAGGAAGGCCTCGCCCGCCCCCATGCGGATCGCCCCCGCCGCCTGGTGCACCGCCTGCATCGAGGAACCGCAGAAGCGGTTCACCGTCACCCCGCCCGCCGCCTGTGGCAGCCCGGCCAGGAAGCTGGCCAGCCGGGCGATGTTCAGCCCCTGCTCGCCTTCCGGAAAGGCGCAGCCCATGACCACGTCCTCGATCGCCGCCGGGTCCGCCTTCGATTCCGCCAGCAGCGCCCGCATCACCTGCGCCACCAGCTCGTCGGGCCGGACCCTGGCCAGCTCCCCTTTGCCGGCGAAGTGAAACGGCGAACGCCGATAGGCCGCGATCACCACATCCGTCATGGCTCGTTCCTCTGGTTCTGGGGGTTCGGGCGCGGTGCTCCGGGAAGGGCTCCGCCCTCCCCGGACCCCACCCGCCCGGGGACGTTAGTCCCCGGGGACCCTGTGAGCGCTCCGCGAGGAGGGGGATTGGGAGACCGGTCGCGACAGGCGCGACGGCGGTCGCGGCCCCCTCCTCGCGGAGCGCTCATGGCGGGGTCTCGGGGGCATACCATCCCCCTGAGCGGCCCCTCTCTCAGAAAAGGGTCCGGGAGGCGGCGCCTCCCGGCTCCCCGGCCAGACCACCCAGACCTGTGGGTCAGGATTGGCCGGAAAGGGCGTCCGCCGCCTGGGATTCGATGTCGCGCAGTTCGGCGAGGGTCTGTTCCAGGTCGGCGCGCTGCTGTTCCAGGCGGGCGATTCGGTCGCGCACGCTGTCCAGCAGCCAGCGGATCTGTTCCGCCTGGCCGTGCTGCGCGTCGTAGAGGCCGAGGTACTCGCGGATCTCGTTCAGCGAGAAGCCGAGGCGCTTGCCGCGCAGCACCAGCATCAGTCGTGCCCGGTCGCGCCGGTCGAAGACCCGCGTGGTGCCGGCACGCTCCGGGGCGAGCAGTCCCTTCGCCTCGTAGAAGCGGATGGCCCGGGGCGTGATGCCCAGCTCCTTGGCGAGCTGGTTGACCGTGTAGAGCTGGCGCAGCCTGGGGCCCCCTGTCTGCGGTGTGGCGGATGGATGCCGCAGCCTGCCGTGCTGGATGGGCCATTGTCACGCCTCTCCACGCGGAAGGCGCTCGCGCAGCTCCTGGCGCAGCTCGGTCCTGGAGAGCTTGCCGACCGCCGTGCGCGGCAGTTCCTCGCGCAGCTCGATCAGCCTTGGCCGCTCGATGGGCGAGAGGCGCTCCGCCAGGAAGGCGTGCAGCTCCTCCGCCGTGAGGGCGGCGCCGGGGCGCGGCTGCACGAAGGCGGCGGGGCTTTCGCCGCGATACGGGTCGGGCATGCCCAGCACCGTCGCGGCCACGACGTCGGGATGGGTGTAGAGCGCCTCCTCGATCGCGCGCGGATAGACGTTGAAGCCGGAGCACAGGATGATGTCCTTGATCCGGTCCACCAGCGTCACGTAGCCGTCCGGCGCCATGATGCCGACATCGCCGGTGCGCAGGAAACCGTCGGGGAGCAGCACGCGCGCCGTCTCCTCCGGCTCCTCCCAATAGCCCCGCATCACGTTGGGCCCGCGCACGCAGAGCTCACCGCGCTCGCCCGGCGGCAGGGCGCGGCCGGGATCGTCCAGGGCGCGGATCTCCGCCTCCACGCCCGGCAGGGGCAGGCCGATGCTGCCGGCGCGGTTCTCGCCCACCAGCGGGTTGCAGAAGCAGACCGGCGAAGCCTCGGTCAGCCCGTATCCCTCCACCAGCACGCAGCCGCTGGCAGCCTCGAAATCGTGCTTCACCTCCAGCGGCAGGGGCGCGCCGCCGGAGATGCAATAGCGGACGGAGGCCAGCATCTCCCGCGGCATGCCGGCATCCAGGACCGCCTTGAACAGCGTCGGCACGCCGGGCAGCAGGGTCGGTGGCTTGCGGCGCAGCACGGTGCGGAAGCTGGCCTGGTCGTAGCGCGGCAGCAGCACGATCTCGGCCCCCCAGGCGAGGCCGGCATTCAGCGCCACGGTCATGGCGAAGACATGGAAGAAGGGCAGCACGGCGAGCAGGCGCTCCTCGCCCTCGCGGCATTCGTGGAACCAGCACCGCACCTGTTCCAGGTTGGCGGTCAGGTTGGCATGGGTCAGCACCGCGCCCTTCGGCCGGCCGGTGGTGCCGCCGGTGTATTGCAGCACCGCCACGTCGCCAGGTCCGATGGCGGGGCCGTCGCGCAGGGGCGGTGCCTCCAGCAGCATGTCGAAGAGCGTGACCTGCGGATCGTGGCGCGGCACCGTGCCGATGCTGGCGCGGCGCGCGAGGCGGAAGCCGAGTCCCTTGAGCGCCGGCAGCGCCCCGGCGAAGCGGCAGGCCACCACATGGCGCAGCGGGCCGTCCTCCCGCCCCGGGCGGCGGAGCAGACCGAGCACACGGTCCAGCATCGGCTCCAGGTCGAGCACCACCATGATCCCTACCCCCGAGGACCGGGCCTGGGCCGAGAGCTCCGTCGGCATGTGCAGCGGGTTGAAGTTCACCACCACGCCGCCGGCCTTCAGCACAGCGAAGTAGCTGATGACGTAGAAGGGACAGTTCGGCAGGCAGAGGCCGACATGCGTGCCCTTCCGCACGCCCAGGCGGCGGAAGCCCTCGGCGGCGCGGTCCACCAGTGCGCCGAGCTGGGCATAGGTCCAGCCGCGGCCGAAGAAATCGAGGCAGGGCCGCTCCCCGAAGCGGTCCACCGCATGGCGCAGCATCCCCGGCAGGGTGGCGGGGGCGGGCAGGGCGGCCCAGTCCACCCCCGGCGGATAGCTGGCGAGCCAGGGATGGGCGGCACTATCGGGGCGCAGCGCCCCGCCTGCGCCGGCGGAGGGGCGCGTCCCGTCCGCCGGCGGAGCGGAGGGCCCGGGGGAGGGCGGCGGCACCGGCCGGGCCCGTTCCGCATCGCCTGCCATCGTCCCGCCGCCCGACATCCCTGGCCCTCCCGCTAGAGCGCGATCCGCGCCTGCAGCGCGAAGACGTCCACCGCGTTGTTGTAGCGCTGTTCCAGATTGCCCCGCAGGAAGTCGGAGGAGCCGGGGTTGCTGCCCGAGCTCAGGCTGACGATGCCGTCGCGGGCGAAGATGTGCGAATAGCCCGCCGAGATCTCCATCCGCTCCGTGACCTTGTAGGAGGCGCCGACCGAGAGCCAGTAGCGGTCGGTATCGGGCAGGCGCGGCGTGCGGTAGGCGGTCTTCACCGGCGTCTGGTCATAGGCGAAGCCGGTCCGCAGCCGCAGCTTGTCGTTGACCTGGTACTCGGCGCCGACCGAGGCGAAGATCGTGTCGCGCCAGTTCTCCGCCGTCACCGTGTCGGCGCGGCCATCCGCCTTGATGCGGAGTTCCTGGAAGCGGGACCAGTTGGTCCAGCTCACGTCCGACAGCAGCGTCCAGCGGTTGCCCAGCGCCTGCGACAGGCCGAGCGTGACACTTTCCGGCGTGGTCACCTTGGTGCTGGCCCGCGTGGCGCGGAAGCTGTTCGCCAGCGCCGCCGGCACGTTCTCGAAGCTCAGCCAGGAGCCGTCCAGGTTCTGGAAGATGGCGGAGCGGAAGTTCGCGCCGAGCCGCGTGCCGGGATGGGGCTCCCACAAGGCGCCGACCTGCCAGCCCAGGGAATAGTCGTCGCCCTTCACCGAGCCGATGCCATCGGCGCTGCCCGGGCGCAGGCCCAGCCGGCCGAGCCCCGCCGCCGCGCCGATCGAGCCGAAATCCACCGCGTTCGACAGCCGCGCGCTCATGTGCTGCACGATCAGCGCGGCGCCGAGCGAGAACTGCGGCGTCGCCTTCCAGGCCACGGAGGGCGCGATCTCGAAGGTGCGCAGCACGCTGGTCATGGCGTGGTAGCGGGCGACATCGCCGGCGCCGGTCTTGGTGATCAGCCCCCAGGGCGAATTGACCGACAGTCCCAGCCACCAGTCCGGCGCGATCTGCGCCGTGGTATAGGTGGCGGGCACGAAGGCATCCTGGGCCACGTCGCCGTCGGTGCTGCCCAGGATCGCGCTTCCCCCCAGGGCGGCGGCGCGCCGGCCGCTGCTCGACTCCACCTCGGATCGCGGCCCGACATAGGTGCCGACGAGGCTTGTCTGGAATCCCGGCAGCCGGACCATCGAGGCGGGGTTGAAGAACTGCATGGAGGGATCGTCGGCGCGCGCCGTGCTGCCGGCGAAGGAGCTGCCCTGTCCCACGGCGCTCTGGTCGCGCAGGAAATAGCCGGAGGCATGGGCCGGCGCGGCGCTCCACCCCAGGGCAGCGGCTCCGGCGGCGATCCCCGCCGCGAGGCCCCGGCAACAGCTTCTGGCTGTTCCACCCATGATCGGCTGTCTCCTCTCCCTCCGGGGGCCGTTCACTGCCGGCCCTCCGATTTGTGACGCATTAGGAAGATGGTTGACGTTAAGGTCAACAGGATTCGATTCTGCAACGCGGAAGGTCCCCATGGTTTCGACGGACGAGCTGATGAACGCCATGCTTGCACGCGCGCCGGTGCTACGCAGGCTTGGCTACAAGGTCCGCGTCGATATCACCGATTTGGATGAGAGCGTGCTGCTGGATGCAACCGGGGGGCATCTCGATATCCGCCCAGCCCTTCCCACGGAGGAGACGGACACCGTGCTGCGCCTCAGTGCGGCGGACCTGGGCAAGCTGATGGCCGGGCGCCTCAACCCCATGCTCGCCTTTTCCACCGGCCGGCTCAGGGTCGAGGGCTCGAAGGGCGTTGCTCTCAAGCTGGCCAACCTGCTCGACGAGGACTGAGACGGCTTCGCAAAGCTTCCGGCGGCGGCATGGGCCGTTCGCATCGGGCGCGCCCATAAAGGAAAGGGGGGAGGCGATGCCTCCCCCCGATACCGTCTGGATAGGACCACGATCCTGGCCAGATCCTCGGAGCCGGCCGGATGACGGGGCCGGCCGCTGGTTACGCGAAGACGCGCCGGGTCACTGGACCTGGCGCAGGCTTCCGTCCGGCATCCGCTCGAAAGCGCCGCCGCCGCCCAGGAAGGCGCCGTTGATGTTGCTGGTGCTCTTCGCCGCGTCCGGGCCGCCGATCACGACGCCCGTGCCCGAGCCCGTGGCGGCGGGAGCCGCCGGGGCGGCCTTGGACGGGGCTGCGGGGGCGGCGCCGCGCTGGCGGCGCTGGAACGGGCCAGTGC
>NZ_BDLP01000130.1:0-11441 GCF_001950415.1 Roseomonas sp. TAS13 | reverse complement strand
CCCGCTGCTCGGCCCCGCGGTGCAGGACGGGCTGCGCGGCCGGGGCTTCGCCAGCGAGGTGCTGCGGGAAGAGCGGGGCGTGCGCGGCGGCTTCCTGGCCCTGGCCGGGATCGCGGGGAAGCTGATGGCGGCGCCGGACGGGCCGCGCGTGGCGGCGCTGGAGATCGGCGGCTGGGACACCCATGCCGACCAGACGCGGCGGCTGAACCCCGTGCTGTCGCAGCTGGATGGTGGGATGAACGCGCTGAAGGCGCAGCTCGGCCCCGCCTGGAAGCACACCGCCGTGCTGGTGATGACCGAGTTCGGCCGCACCGCGCGGGTGAACGGCAACAACGGGACGGACCATGGCACCGGGGGCGTGGCCTTCGTCCTCGGCGGGGCGGTGGCGGGCGGGCGGGTGCTGGCGGACTGGCCGGGACTGCGCGACGGGCAGTTGTTCGAGAACCGGGACCTGGCGCCGACGCGGGACCTGCGGGCGGTGGCCAAGGGGCTGCTGCGGGATCACCTGCGGTTGCCGCCGCAGGCGGTGGCGGCGGCGTTTCCGGGGAGTGAGGGGGTGGTGGGGGAGAGGAGTTTGATCACTTAGCTAATGTCTGTGTAGCCTATCATGAAAACCCTTTCCGGGCACGGTCTCGCCACCATTCATACACCAATACTGCAGGGTCTTCTCTATTGTTGTGAGTTAAAGGCTTAATCCCTAGAAAATGCAAAACCGAGGGGTAAAAAGCACGACCAAATCTTATTGACCTGAAATGTTCGTTTCTTGCCACGAGAAAACATTCTTCCACATAAGACTCGCGATCAACACTTGGCGAAAAATTGATGGTATTACTCATGTCGGTGGCGGGAATATTATTCAATGCCATTGATGCGTTGATAACCGATTGGTCGCCCATTAAAAAAGGGCCAAAATCATGCAGGAAGTTGTTTCGGGCGTACTCCACCATTCGCCGATAGAATTTTGCATCTGCCAGCATGACGCCGCTATTAAACGAAATTGGAGTGTAGTGCGATTGGTTTATTTTTTCTAAAAGCGCTGCCGCCAATTCCTCCCGAAGGCTATCATTTCTGTGTCTAAATAGCTTGGCGAGTTCCTGCTTTGAATTTCTGTTCGCTATCAATCCATCGGGAACGGGCTCAGGAAGCCATTCTGATATAGGCCGTAACATTAGGGTGTCGCCATCAAGCCAAAGAAAGTATCTGGATTCGCTAAATTCCTCTATGCCCAACTTCCTCATCGTCTTTGTTACGTAATCGATCCACGGAATTTCTGCTGCTTTTTGGTGGTTTTTTATTTTTTCTATGTCTATTTCTATGGCGTTGTAAGAGACAATTTTCGATGTAGGATATATTTCGTTGATTTTCTTCTTGTTTTCGTCGGAAAGGCCAAAATCGGCAATATATACTGGAAGTTCTAAATCATTAAAGAATTTTACCGACTCAAGCATTGCTGATAGATAGTCAAAATGGCTGTCATCGGCTCCGGTGAGTATGCTGATGTTTTTCAAGTGAAAATCCTTCTCTGTCCCGGTTGCGCATTTCAGGCCAAAAATTATTTCTATTCTTCCCAATGTATCCCGGTGCGAACCACTTTTGCAGGTAGTCCAACAGCCAAACATTTATCAGGTAATTGAGAGGTTATAAGAGATCTTGCGCCTACTACACAGCCGTTTCCTACTTGCGCTCCGCCTAGGAGAAGAACATCTTCAGCAAGCCAGACCTTATCTCCCACGCTAATTGGCGAATCGACGTTAATTTGTTCTCCGCTAATTTCGTCATAAATTTTGTGACTGTCTGTGGAGCGAAATTTAACTGCGGCAAATAAGCAATTGCTTCCGATTTTAATATCTCCACCAATATTCATAAACACATTATTGCGGATGTTATTGGAATTTCCAATTCTTAAGCTGGCCTTGGAAATCTTCATGTAAGCGTCGCCGCGAATATTGTTATTGTTTCCGATTTCCACCACTAATTTTTCTGCGTAAAGATGGATTTGAAAATTATCTAATCTGCAATCCGACCCGATCTTTACAATGCAATCACGAGCGGAAGGGTAAATTTTTACTTTTACCCCACTATCATTGTCTTGAACAACGTTGTTCTTTTCATCCCTAAGCATTTTCATGCGCTCATCTTTGGAAAATCTGGGTTTACTTTATTTTTTTCTGCGACAATTTCCCAAATTCTTGGTTCGAAAGACGTCGCTCTATGAAAAATGCTTCGCAAGCGTTCGGACTCAATGAAGGTTTCTAACTTGGGTAAGGCAAGTAGGGCTCGTAGAGCCGGCGGATGACGCTTGTAGGTCAACATTGCCAGCACTTCGGCCGCGGCTCGCAGCTTCACCTCGTCGCCCGAGGCCGCTCCTTCCTGACCAATACGGACTGCCTCTGCCAGCAGCGCATTATCTGGGTCGCGGCCCTGGGCCAACTCGTTCAGCTTCATCGGATCAGGGAAGACGCGCCCCACCGCTTCAGCCCCGGCGCCGAAAATGGCGCGCAGCATGACGGTATGCGGGGCTGGTCCCACGCTATTGATGGGCTCGTGGCTTGTAGAGAGGCTCCCGATCATGACCTTGGCATCGGAAGCGCCGAGCAACAGGCGCAGCGCCTCAGCCACCTTAGGTGGGTCCGGCTCCCGTGCGGCACCCTCCAGAATGGCGGGATGCGCCGAAAGTGCCTGGGCCATCGCCGCATTGCCCACCTTCACCTTCGGACCGATCAGGGCGAGTCCGTCGCGCGGCGCCATATCCATCTGCCCATTGAGCAGGGCGAGCGGTACATCGCCGGGCAGCTTCGCCTCGTCGAAGGGCGCGCTGTAGAGGATGCGGTAATGGGTGTTGGTCAGCACCCAGGCCCGGGCAAAGATCGGCCAGAGGGCTGCAAGAGCCTCCCGGTCGATCGTCTTCGGGTCCATCTTGGTCAGGCTGCGGGCCAGCAACCCGGCATCGAGGTGCCGCATCCACTGGTCGGTTACCGGGTCCACCCCGCGCAGGGCGCCGTGGTACCATTCCACTTCGGCGACGGGACCGGCGCCGACCCAGGCCGCATCGGTGTTGTCGCACACCGTCATGCGCGACAGATCCTCCCGCAGGCCGACGAAGGTGAAGTCGGAATGGGAGAGGACCCAGTTGGTGACGATGTTGGTGGCCGAGACCTGGCGGCGATAGGCACCGGCCTCAGGCTCGTCCGCGATGGTCTCCCGCCGCTGATTGGCGTGCAGCACCACACGCTCAATCAGATGCGCGCACTTATCGGTGCGAACCTTGGCGACGATGGAGCCCGGCTCGACCAGTTGCAGGCCAGCGGCCAACTGCCGCTTCTGGAACCAGCACACACCCGGGCCTGGGACGACCGGCAGATCGCTCAGAACCACTTGGAACCCGGCGCGGCGCAGGGCCGTCAGAACCTCCGGAGAGGCCACCAGATCATCCTTCCAGGAGGATAGGATCAACTGATCGATTCGGCCCTGTTCCCGAAGGTTCAGGAGCCGCGTCATGATGATGCCGAACTCGAAGGGGTCGCGAAGCTGCCCGGTGCAGATGACGCTGACTTTCACGCCCATCCGGGGTTCCTTTTCTGGTGTCTTTTCATGCGGTGGGACGGCCCGGATGGCGCGGTGGTGCGATCACAGTCCCGGAAAAGTCAGGCGCAACGCCGTCGTGTCCGCGAGCAGCGCCTCGTATTCCGCCGGTGTCCCGCTGAAGAAAATCTCCTCCATCGGGATGGTCCCATAACGTACCTCGTGTCCGGCCCCGATCAGGTGCCGGTACATCGGCGCCACATAGATCTCGTTGGTCGAGGGCGCCGCCAGTTCCCGCGCATAGGCGTCGCGGAACAGGGTGGCCGACCCGAAATGATACAGGCCCGAGCAGCAGAAGGGCGCGATTCGGCGCTTCTCCACCACCTCGGCGGCCACGCCTTCCGGCGGGTTGGTCGGGTCGGTGGGGCGGACGAAGGACCAGTGGTCGCCTTCCCCCAGGAAGCATTCCAGCCAGCCCGCCGTGCCGTCGAAGCTCGCCTTGCGCACGCCGGGCCGGATGGTGTCGATGTTGAAGATGGTGACCGGTTCCCCGTTCGGCACTTCCGCGCCGTCGAGGCCGAGTTGCACGGTCTCCGCCTGCCCCCGCGTGGGTTCCGGCAGGGCGACCATCCGCAGGTTCCGGATGCCGATCGCCTCGGCCCGGGCGCGCACGAATTCCGCGACGCCCGGCCGGTCGAGATGGATCAGCAGGAAGGTCTCGCTGCCGAACATCTCGCTGAAGCCGAGCAGGGACCAGTCCAGCAGCGGCCGCCCGGCCAGCGGCAGCATCCATTTCGGCCGGTCGTAGCCGGCCTTGGTGAAGCGGCTGCTGAGGCCGGCCATGGGGAAGACGATCATGCGGGCGTCTCCATCCCGGCATAGAGGCGCAGCGCATTGGCCAGGAAGGCGCGCTGGCGGTCGGGCCGGTCGGCATGCAGGGGGAGCATCGAGAGGAAGAGATGCACGGTCAGCGCCCGCGTGCCCGCATCGCTGGTGCGCCGGCCGAGGAGGTCCATCTCCGCCGCGATCTCGGGCAGGAATCCCGCCGCGCCCTCGCGCGACAGGTGCAGGGTCAGGTCATAGGGCTCCGGCTGCTCCACCTGGTAGCGGCCGGTGAGGATCAGGTCATAGCCCTCGACCGAATGGTTCAGCTTGGCGAGGTCGTAGCGCAGGTCGCCGAAGACCGTGTGTTCCCCATCGCGGACGGAGCCGCGCGGGTCGATCACCTTGATCTGCTGCTGCCGGAAATCGAAGAAGGTGTTGGGGAAGCAGAGATCGCCATGCATGACGCCGGGCAGGGGGTCGGTGGCGGCGGCGATGGCGGCGGTCTCGTCCGCGATGCGGCGGAGCGAGGGGAGGCGCCGCCCGCCCGAGCGCCATTCGGTGTCGAGGTCGATGCGGCTGGCGCGGGCCCATTGCTCCAGCCGCGCGGCGGTCTTGTCGAGGGCCAGGACGCGCAGCGCGTCGGGCGGCAGGTGCGCGGGGGCGGCCTCGGCGCCGAGCTGCCGGGCGGTGCGCAGGAAGTCGAAGCAGCCTTCCATGATGCGCGCCCAGCTCGCCTGTTCCAGCCGCCCGAAGACGAAGAGCTCGTGCAGCGTCGGGCTGAACTCATAGCCGATGCGGTAGCCATTGCCCTCGCGCCCCAGGAAGGGCGGGGCATGCAGGCGCAGCGGCGGGGGGATGTTCTCGAACCAGTCGGCCTCGGCGGAAAGCTTGTCGCTCTTCTCGCCGGTCTTGAGCACGGAGCGGCCGGCGACGGCGATGGCGTTGAAGGCGCGGGCCGTGCTGACCTTGGCGCGGGAGCGGTAGAAGGTCTGGAGGTGGCCGAAGTCCAGCCAGCCGTCCAGCAGGCGGAAGGTCAGCGGGTGGCGGGCGTTGTAGAGGGCCAGGGCGCGCAGGAAGTCGCCCCGTGCCTCGGCCAGGGCACGGCCCAGGGCCGGGGCGGAGGAGAGGGCGAACCAGCCGCTGAGGACCTGGTCCTGCCGGGCGGCGGTGCCGGGGCGACGGCTGACGAAGCTGCCGTGCAGCCCGCCGCTGAGGACGCCCCAGCTGTAGGAATCGGCGCTGGTGGCCACGCCGACCTCGTCCAGCGTGTCCGGCAGGGCTTCGAGGAAGAGCGTGTCGCCGTGCAGGATGCGCACCGGGCCGCGGGCGTCGGAGAGGGTCAGGGCATAGGCGATGCTCTCGCCGAGGCTGAGCCCGTCCGGGATGAAGAGGAGTTCCACGCCGGCGGCCAGGAGCTGGGCCTGGTCCCAGTCCTCCGGCTCGAAGCTCTGCGGCAGGGTCAGCACCACGCGCTCGCCCAGGCGGCGCAGGCTGGCGATCTGCGGGGTGAAGAGGCGGTTGTGCCCGAAGGGCAGGAAGCAGGGCGGCAACTGGCCGAATTCGGCGCCGATCTCGGCGTTCACATAGGCGGCCGAGGTGATCAGGGCGAGCGGGGCGTTGTGGCTCATGCCGCGTTCCGGCCGAGATGGAGGAGGGCCGCAATCTCCTCGTGGCTCATGCGGACGAACTCGTCGGGGCGCAGGGCCTTGTCGTCCACATGGAAGCCGTCATGCCCGCACCACGGCTTGCCGACATGGATCTCGTCATAGGGGATGTCGTGGCGGCGCAGCCAGTCGGTGATGACGGGCAGGGTGTGGACGTTGATCAGCCCGACATTGCCCTGGTGGGTGCGCATGTTGCGCGCGGTGCAGACGACGATCTCGAAGCCCTGCGCCTTGTATTCCCGCAGCTTCTCCACCACCGCGAGGTTGGGGCGCTTGCTGGGATAGTCGAGTTGGGGGTCGTCGATGGTCAGCGTGCCGTCGAGATCGATCACCAAGCGCTTCATCCGGTTCCCGCCAATCTCCATGCCTCCCGTTGGAGACAGCCAGGGCTGTGATCTCCGCACGGGATTAACGGCATCTTAAAGGGTGCCTAGGGATCACTCAACCCATTCGTGATGCATCACAAGTTTCAGCAACCCTGAATGTTTATATCTCTTTTTGGATCAACTCCGGTTGCTGGCACGAGATCCCGCCTGCAAACACCCGGATCAAGGTCTGCGCCGCCCTCACCGTGAGAAGGGGCGCGTGCGCAACCGCGCCGTCTGTGGAGTGGCAAGCGGCCTGCCCCGGCGCTAAGCCAGGGACATGGACCCCATCGCACCTTTCGGCATCGGAATCTGTGGCATCGAGGAGCTGGACGGCCATTGCGAGGCCGGGGTGAGCCACGTGCTCTCCATCCTCGACCCGGAATGGCCTGTCCCGGAGAGCTTCGGCCGCTTCGGCGAGCACCGGAAGCTGGAGCTGCGCTTCCACGACGTGATCGAGGAGATGCCGGGCATGGTCCGGCCGGAGCGGGAGCATGTGGAGCAGATCCTGGCCTTCGGCGCCGGCCTGCTGGCGGAGCCGGGCGGGCGGCTGCTGGTGCATTGCCATGCCGGCATCTCGCGTTCGACCGCGGCCATGGCGCTGATCCTGGCGCAGGCCCGGCCGGACCTGCCGGCGGAGGCGATCTACGAGGAGATCCTGCGCATCCGGCCCAAGGCCTGGCCCAATCTGCGCATCGTGGAATGGGGCGATGCCCTGTTGCGCCGGGGCGGCACGATGATCGGTGCCGCCGCCGGCCTGTACCGCCGCCAGCTCGTGGCCTTCCCGCGGGTCAGGACCCTGATGGCCGAGGGCGGGCGGGCGCGGGAGGTCGCGGCGGCGGACGCCGCGGCCTGAGGACATCCCGGGCCGGATGCCATGCGGCGGGCCTCACGAACCCGGCCTCATGAACCGGGGCGCTCGTGCAGCTCCGGCATGAACAGGTCCTGCCACTTCGCCGGCTTGTTGCGGATGGTGCCCACGGCGCCCATGAAGTTCGCGTATTCCATCAGCCCGTGCGGCGTCGTGTCGAACTTGGTGTCGGGCTCCTTCAGCATGGCCACCACCGCCTCGTCCGTGCTGCCGGTCGGGGAGACGCGGTTGAAGATGCCTGCCGCCTTCACCGGATCGGAGACGATCATCTTGTTGGCCTCATCCTGGGCCGCGAGGAAGGCCGCCATGATCTTCGGGTTGTTGTTGACGAACTGGCGCGGGGCGAAGGTCACGTCCAGCGTGGCATTGCCCAGAACCTCGCTGGCCGCGATCACCCGGTGGATGCGGGGGTCCTCCAGTTCGCGGCTCGAATAGGGCGGCGAGGCGAAATGCGCCGCGATCTCGGTCTTGCCGCTCATCAGCGCGGTGAAGGCCTCGGGATGCGGCAGGCCGACCGTCATCGGGTCGAGCTTCGCGTAGTTCGCCTGGCCGAACTGCTTGGCCACCAGCATCTGCAGCACCACGGCCGCGAGCGAGGTCTTGATGCCGGGCAGGGCAATCTTGTCGCCCGGCGTGAAGTCCGCGAGCGAGCGGATGTTCGGCCGGTTGGTGTTGAGCGACAGGGTGCAGGTGCTCATGCCGCTGACGCCGATGATCTCGGAGCGGGGGATGCCCCGGGCCCGCGACCAGAGGGTGATGAAGCCCGGCGCGCCGGTGCCTGCGATGTGGAGGGAGCCCGCCAGCATCGCGTCGTTGATGACGTTGCCGCCATCGAGCATCTGCCAGGAGACGTCGATGGGGCCGAGGCCCGCCGCATCGGCGTGCTTCTCCAGCAGCTTCTGGTCGCGCATCACGATGAGCGGCAGGTACAGGATGCCGTAGCCGTGGGAAAGGCGGAGCTTGCCGGCCTCCGCATGGGCGCGGCGGATCAGCAGGGCGGGGGTGGCCAGCGCCGCGGAAAGGGCGGCACCGGCGGTGAGGATCTGGCGACGTTGCATGGGACGCTCCCGTTCTGTCTTATCGTTGGACGAGGTTCGTACGACGGCCGGTCAGTGCTGCATGCCCCAGCGGCGGATCGTGCGCTTCTCGATGTTGGCGAAGATGAAGCTCTCCACGAAGAGGCCGATCAGGATCACGAAGAACAGCCCGGCGAAGACATTGGCCGTCTCCAGCTGGTTGCGGTTCTCGAAGATGAACCAGCCGAGGCCGCCGGAGCCGGAGGAGACACCGAAGACCAGCTCCGCCGCGATCAGCGTGCGCCAGGCAAAGGCCCAGCCGACCTTGAGGCCGGTGAGGATCGAGGGGAAGGCGGCGGGGATCAGGATGTCCTTCACCAGCCGCAGCCCGGTCAGCCCGTAGTTCTGCCCCACCATGCGCAGCGTCTTGGACACCGAGCGGAAGCCGGCATGGGTGTTCAGCGCGATGGCCCAGAGCACGGAGTGCACCAGCACGAAGATCACGCTGCCCGATCCCAGGCCGAACCAGATCAGCGCCAGCGGCAGCAGCGCGATGGCCGGCAGCGGGTTGAACATGGCCGTCAGGGTTTCCAGCAGGTCCGTGCCGATGCGCGAGCCGATGGCGATGGTGGTCAGCACGGCTGCCAGGGCGATGCCGATGGCGTAGCCGACGACCAGCGTGCGCAGCGAGATCAGCGTGCGGGCGGGGATGATGCCGTTGGCGAGGTTCTCGAACAGCGCCTGCACCGTGGCGGTGAAGGGCGGGAAGAGCAGCGGGTTGTCGAGCCAGCGCCCATAGGCCTCCCAGACCAGGGCCAGGACGAGGAGGATCAGCGCCTTGCGCAGCGCGCCGATGCGGTAGACGGATTCCCAGGCGGAGATCGGCTTGTTGATCTCGCCGATCCCGCTGCGGGACGGCTCGCGGACGATCTCGGGGCGCGCGACCAGGGGGCCGCCATTCACGGTGATGCTCATGGGTCGTTCCTCAGTGCACGAAGAGCATGTCGTTGATGCGCGTCTCCAGCTCCGCCGCGGCGGCGGTGCCCAGCAGCTCGGGCGGGACGCTGTTCAGCTCCGCCTTCACCTGCCCGGGATGTGGCGAGAGCAGCAGGATGCGCGTGCCGACGCGGATGGCTTCCTCGATGGAATGGGTGACGAAGAGCACGGTGAAGCGCGTGTCGTCCCACAGGCGCAGCAGCTCCTCCTGCATCCGGCGCCGGGTCAGGGCGTCGAGCGCGGCGAAGGGCTCGTCCATCAGCAGCACGTCCGGCTCCATCGCCATGCCGCGGGCGATCGCCACGCGCTGCTTCATGCCGCCGGAGAGCATATGCGGGAAGCTGTCGGCGAACTTCGCCAGGCCGACCTTCTCGATATAGCTGTCGGCGCGGTCGCGCGCCTCGGCGCCCCTGGCGCGGCCGCTGGCGGTGAGGGCGAACATCACGTTCTCCCGCACAGTCTTCCAGGGCAGGAGCTGATCGAATTCCTGGAAGACCATCATGCGGTCCGGGCCGGGATGGCGCACCTCGCGCCCCTTGAGCCGGATCTCGCCCTCGGAGGGGGTGAGATAGCCGCCGATCGCCTTCAGCAGCGTGGACTTGCCGCAGCCGGAAGGGCCGAGCAGGATGTAGCGGTCGGAGGGATAGACATCGAAGCCGACGCGGTGCGTGGCGGTGACGACGGAATCCTCCGTCTTGTACTGCAACGTGACATCCTGCACCGACAGCAGCGGCACGGACGCATCCGGGGCGGCAGCATCCATTTGCGGACCCTCTCTTCCCTGTTTCCCCGGTCCTCTCACGGGCCGGGCTTGCGCCCTGGATATCTCCGCAATCTGTTGCCAAACTGACGGGCGCGCAAAAATCGTTGCTGCGTTGCGATATGACAGTGCGGTGCGATGCGGATCCTGTTGGTCGAGGACACGGCGGATGTGGGCGAGGGCATCCAGGCCCGTCTGCAGCGGATGGGGCACGAGGTGGACTGGGAGCGCGACGGCGAGGGGGCCGCGGCGCGCATGGACGTGCAGCCCTACGATCTCTTCATCCTCGATGTGATGCTGCCGCCGCCGGACGGGCTGGCGCTGCTGCGCCATGCGCGCGAGCGGCGGCTGGCGACACCGGTGCTGATGCTGACGGCGCGTTCCGGCGTGGCGGACCGGGTCGGGGCGCTGGACCTCGGCGCCGACGACTACCTGGTGAAGCCCTTCGACTTCCTGGAGCTGGAGGCGCGCGTCCGCGCCCTGCTGCGGCGGGGCAGCGGCAGCGCCACCAACGCGCTGCGCTTCGGCGACATCGCCATCGACCTGTCCGGCCGCATCGCGAGCGTGGAGGGCGAGCCGCTGGACCTCACGCGGCGGGAGCTGGCGCTGCTGGAGATCCTCGTGGCGCGGGGCGGCCGCATCGTCGGCAAGGAGCAGATCGTGGAACGGCTCTTCGGGCTGGACGGCGCCGCCGGGGCCAATGCGGTGGAGCAGTATGTCGCCCGGCTGCGCCGCAAGATCGCCGCCTCCCGCGCCGAGATCCGCACGCTGCGCGGCCTCGGCTACCAGCTCGTGCCGCGATGAGCGCGGTGCGTTCCCTGCATGCGCGGGTGGCGGTGCTGCTGATGCTCGTGCTGGGCTCGGTCGGCGCCTGCTTCGCGGTGGCGGGCTGGTACTATGCCTGGGTGACGGCCGGCAGCGCCCATGACACGCTGCTGCGCTATGGCGCCTCGCAGATCGCCGAGAACACCTACCAGCAGGGCGTCATGGTGGCGGTGGAGCCGCCGATCTCCGTCCTGGCCTCGCTCTCCGCCATGGACCGCGTCGCCTACAAGGTGGTGGACCCGCGTGGCGTCGTGGTGGCGGGATCGCCGGACCTCGCGCTCGGCCCGATGACGCCGCGGGAACAGGCGCTGCTGCGCCAGGGCCGCGTGCTGGTGGAGGACGGGGCCTGGCGCGGGGAGCCCGTGCGCATCGCGGTCACCACGCGGCGGCTGGGCGAGGGCTGGGCCCTGGTGGCGGTGGCGCAGACGCTGCACGCGCGCACGGCGCTGGCGCGCGACATCGCGGGCAAGGCCATCCTGGGCGTGCTGCTGCTGACCGGCTTGGCGCTGCTGGCGACGCTGCTGGCCATCAAGCACGTGCTGGCGCCGCTGGAACGGGTGCAGGATGCGCCTGTCTCTTGATCACATCTACGCACAG